>NZ_JBFAXK010000008.1:0-275965 GCF_040680715.1 Nocardia sp. NPDC051981
TCCCGCAGGAGGACATGCCGTTCCTGCCCGACGGCACGCCGGTCGACATCATCCTGAACACCCACGGTGTGCCGCGTCGTATGAACATCGGCCAGGTGCTGGAGACCCATCTGGGTTACATCGCCAAGACCGGTTGGCAGGTCGACGGTTCCCCGGACTGGGCGAAGAACCTGCCCGAGGAAATGATCGGCCAGCCCGCCGACACGAACATCGCCACCCCGGTGTTCGACGGTGCGCGTGAGGAAGAGCTGACCGGCCTGCTCGGTTCGACGCTGCCGAACCGCGACGGCGAGAAGATGATCAACGACGACGGTAAGGCCATCCTGCTGGACGGCCGCTCCGGCGAGCCGTTCCCGTACCCGGTCTCGGTCGGCTACATGTACATCCTGAAGCTGCACCACCTGGTCGACGACAAGATCCACGCGCGTTCGACCGGTCCGTACTCGATGATCACGCAGCAGCCGCTGGGTGGTAAGGCGCAGTTCGGTGGTCAGCGCTTCGGTGAAATGGAATGTTGGGCCATGCAGGCGTACGGCGCGGCCTACACCCTGCAGGAACTCCTCACCATCAAGTCGGACGACGTTGTCGGCCGCGTGAAGGTGTACGAGGCGATCGTCAAGGGCGAGAACATTCCGGAGCCGGGTATCCCGGAGTCGTTCAAGGTCCTGCTCAAGGAGCTCCAGTCGCTGTGCCTGAACGTGGAGGTGCTGTCCTCGGACGGCGCCGCCATCGAGATGCGCGACGGCGACGACGAGGACCTGGAGCGCGCCGCGGCGAACCTGGGTATCAACCTGTCCCGCAACGAGGCTGCGACGGTCGACGACCTGGCGCAGTGAGCGAACGGTCCTGGAGCGCCGAGAGGCGCTCCAGGGCAACGGATTTGAACTTTTGCTCATTCTCAACCCGAACAGGGGAAAGGAAGTTACGTGCTAGACGTCAACTTCTTCGATGAACTCCGGATCGGTCTGGCAACCGCCGAAGACATTCGCAACTGGTCTTTCGGTGAGGTCAAGAAGCCGGAGACCATCAACTACCGCACGCTGAAGCCGGAGAAGGACGGCCTCTTCTGCGAGAAGATCTTCGGTCCCACCCGGGACTGGGAGTGCTACTGCGGTAAGTACAAGCGTGTCCGCTTCAAGGGCATCATCTGTGAGCGCTGTGGTGTCGAGGTGACTCGTGCCAAGGTGCGTCGTGAGCGCATGGGCCACATCGAGCTGGCCGCCCCGGTCACCCACATCTGGTACTTCAAGGGTGTGCCGTCGCGCCTGGGCTACCTGCTCGACCTCGCGCCGAAGGATCTGGAAAAGATCATCTACTTCGCCGCGTACGTGATCACCTCGGTCGACGACGAGCTGCGCCACAACGAGCTGTCCACGCTCGAGGCGGAGATGGAGGTCGAGAAGAAGTCGGTCGCCGATCAGCGCGACGCCGACCTCGAGGCCCGTGCCCAGAAGCTGGAAGCCGACCTGGCCGAGCTGGAGGCCGAGGGCGCCAAGTCCGACGTCCGCCGCAAGGTCAAGGACGGCGGCGAACGCGAGATGCGTCAGCTGCGCGACCGCGCCCAGCGTGAGCTGGACCGGCTCGACGAGATCTGGACCACCTTCACCAAGCTGGCCAAGAAGCAGCTGATCATCGACGAGGTGATCTACCGCGAGCTGCAGGACCGCTACGGCGAGTACTTCACCGGTGCCATGGGTGCCGAGGCGATCCAGAAGCTCATGGAGACCTTCGACATCGACGCCGAGGCCGAGAACCTGCGCGAGACCATTCGCACGGGCAAGGGCCAGAAGAAGCTGCGCGCGCTGAAGCGTCTGAAGGTCGTGGCCGCGTTCCAGACCAACGGCAACTCGCCGATGGGCATGGTCCTCGACGCCGTGCCGGTGATCCCGCCGGAGCTGCGCCCGATGGTGCAGCTGGACGGTGGCCGCTTCGCGACCTCCGACCTGAACGACCTGTACCGCCGCGTCATCAACCGCAACAACCGGCTGAAGCGACTGATCGATCTGGGTGCGCCCGAGATCATCGTGAACAACGAGAAGCGCATGCTTCAGGAGTCGGTGGACGCGCTGTTCGACAACGGCCGTCGTGGCCGTCCGGTCACCGGTCCGGGTAACCGCCCGCTGAAGTCGCTGAGCGATCTGCTCAAGGGCAAGCAGGGTCGTTTCCGTCAGAACCTGCTCGGTAAGCGTGTCGACTACTCCGGCCGTTCGGTCATCGTCGTCGGTCCGCAGCTGAAGCTGCACCAGTGTGGTCTGCCCAAGCTGATGGCGCTCGAGCTGTTCAAGCCGTTCGTCATGAAGCGTCTGGTCGACCTGAACCACGCGCAGAACATCAAGTCCGCCAAGCGGATGGTCGAGCGTCAGCGTCCCCAGGTGTGGGATGTCCTCGAAGAGGTCATCTCCGAGCACCCGGTGCTGCTGAACCGTGCGCCCACCCTGCACCGCCTGGGTATCCAGGCCTTCGAGCCGCTGCTGGTCGAAGGTAAGGCCATCCAGCTGCACCCGCTGGTGTGTGAGGCGTTCAACGCCGACTTCGACGGTGACCAGATGGCCGTGCACCTGCCGCTGTCGGCGGAGGCGCAGGCCGAGGCCCGCATCCTGATGCTGTCCTCGAACAACATCCTGTCGCCGGCGTCGGGTCGTCCGCTCGCCATGCCGCGTCTGGACATGGTGACCGGTCTGTACTACCTGACTCGCCTGGAAGAGGGCGCGAAGGGCGAGTACCGCGCGGCCACCAAGGACGAGGCCGAGTTCGGCGTCTACTCCTCGCCCGCCGAGGCGCAGATGGCCGTCGACCGCGGCGAGCTGACCGTGCGTTCGCTGATCAAGATCCGCCTGACCGAGCAGCGTCCGCCGAAGGACGTCGAGGCCGAGCTGTTCCCGGACGGCTGGCAGCGGGGCGACGCGTGGATCACCAAGACCACGCTGGGCCGCGTCATCTTCAACGACCTGCTCCCGGCGGACTACGCGTTCATCGACGAGCCGATGCCGAAGAAGCGTCAGGCGGCGATCATCAACGATCTCGCCGAGCGCTACCCGATGATCGTCGTGGCGCAGACCGTCGACAAGCTGAAGGACTCCGGCTTCTACTGGGCCACCCGCTCCGGTGTCACCGTCTCCATGTCGGACGTGCTCGTTCCGCCGGAGAAGGCGGAGATCATGGAGCGCTACGAGGCGCAGTCGGATCAGATCGAGAAGAAGTACCAGCGTGGTGCGCTCGATCACCAGGAGCGCAACAACGCCCTGGTCAAGATCTGGCAGGAAGCGACCGAAGAGGTCGGTAAGGCGCTGCGCGCGCACTACCCGGCCGACAACCCGATCATCACGATCGTCGACTCGGGCGCGACCGGTAACTTCACCCAGACTCGTACCCTCGCCGGTATGAAGGGTCTGGTTACCAACCCGAAGGGTGAGTTCATCCCGCGGCCGATCAAGTCCTCCTTCCGTGAGGGCCTGACGGTTCTGGAGTACTTCATCAACACCCACGGTGCGCGAAAGGGTCTGGCCGACACCGCGCTTCGTACCGCCGACTCGGGTTACCTGACCCGTCGTCTGGTGGACGTGTCGCAGGACGTCATCGTGCGCGAGACCGACTGTGGCACCGAGCGCGGCATCGTGGTGCCGATCGCGGAGAAGCAGGCCGACGGCTCGCTCATCCGGGACGCCCACGTGGAGACCAGCACCTACGCTCGCACGCTGGCCACCGACGCGGTGGACGCGAACGGCAATGTCGTCGTCGAGAAGGGCCACGACCTGGGCGATCCCGCCCTGGAGGCGCTGCTCGAGGCCGGCATCACCGAGGTGAAGGTCCGCTCCGTGCTGACCTGCACCACCGGCACCGGCGTGTGTGCCACCTGCTACGGCCGCTCGATGGCGACCGGCAAGCTGGTGGACATCGGTGAGGCCGTCGGTATCGTCGCCGCCCAGTCCATCGGTGAGCCCGGTACCCAGCTGACCATGCGTACCTTCCACCAGGGTGGTGTCGCGGGTGACGACATCACGGGTGGTCTGCCCCGAGTGCAGGAGCTCTTCGAGGCTCGTGTGCCCAAGGGCAAGGCCCCCATTGCCGAGGTGTCGGGTCGCGTGCGGCTCGAGGACGACGACCGCTTCTACAAGATCACGATCATCCCGGACGACGGGTCGGACGAGGTCCTGTACGACAAGCTGTCGAAGCGTCAGCGTCTGCGGGTGTTCAAGCACGAGGACGGCTCCGAGCGTCTTCTGGCCGACGGTGACCACGTCGAGGTCGGTCAGCAGCTGCTCGAGGGCTCGGCCGATCCGCACGAGGTGCTGCGCGTGATGGGTCCGCGTCAGGTGCAGGTCCACCTGGTCCACGAGGTCCAGGAGGTGTACCGCTCGCAGGGTGTGTCCATCCACGACAAGCACATCGAGGTGATCGTCCGCCAGATGCTGCGCCGCGTCACCATCATCGATTCGGGTGCGACCGAGTTCCTCCCGGGTTCGCTGGTGGAGCGCGCCGAGTTCGAGTCCGCCAACCGCCGCGTGGTCGCGGAGGGTGGCGAGCCCGCCTCGGGTCGCCCGGTGCTGATGGGTATCACCAAGGCGTCGCTCGCGACCGATTCGTGGCTGTCGGCGGCCTCCTTCCAGGAGACCACCCGCGTGCTCACGGACGCCGCGATCAACTGCCGCTCCGACAAGCTGATCGGCCTGAAGGAGAACGTGATCATCGGTAAGCTGATCCCGGCCGGCACCGGCATCAACCGGTACCGCAACATCCAGGTTCAGCCCACCGAGGAGGCCCGCCAGGCCGCGTACGCTGTCCCGTCCTACGACGACAGCTACTACAGCCCGGACGGCTTCGGCACCTCCACCGGTGCCGCGGTCCCGCTGGACGACTACGGCTTCAGCGACTACCGCTGAGCCTGGTAGGCAGTCAATAGGATTCGGCCCCCGCTTCACATCGAAGTGGGGGCCGAATCATTTGCGCTGCCTTCGGTTTCGAAGCTGCGATGCCGACCATCGGCTATCAACGGTTACCTGTCGGCTTTGGGGATCAATCCGCACGTATGGCCGCCGCCGAGCACATCGACGAGCCGATTCGTACGCGGCTGGTGTCTGTACCCGTGCCTCCGTCCGGTGGTTTCACCGCCGAGGACCTGTTCGAACTACTGCCAGAGGGCGGATATGCGCCCACCGGCAGGGTGAAGGTTGATCGCCCGTTCCCCATCGACATCGAATTGCCCGAGGTCACTTGGTAGTTCATGTACCCGCAGGTCGGCCCGCGCTCTGACGAGGAGCGCGGGCCGACTTGTGCTGCGGGGCGGGTCAGTTCGCCGGTTGGGGGGCGGCCGGGAGGGCGGCGAAGACCGGGCGGAAGAGGTTGCCGGTGCCGGGGGCGAGGGTGTCGGCGTAGCTGAGGGCCGCGTCGGTGGCCTGCTGGCCGCCGGACATCTGGAGTCCGATGGCGCCGCCGACCACGCCGCCGACCACGGCGAGCAGGGGAGCGGTGATGAAGTCGAGGACGAACAGGCCGACGGGGAAGCCCGCGATGAAGCCGATGGTGGCGCCGATGGCCGCGCCGGTGGCTACCGCGGGGAGGTTGGCCTGGACGACGTCGAAGAAGTGCTGCTGGGCATCGACCTCACGGACCGGGGTGTCGGATTCCGCGATGGGGGTGAGGGTCAGCCGGCGGTTGTCCTGATCGATCGCCGGGGTGAATTCGGCTGTCCTGCCGCCGATGTCGTACTTCAGGGGGACCGTGGAGACCAGGACGCCGTCGTCGTTGGTCACGATGACGGCGTCGCCGTCCCAGGTGGCGAGGAAGTGCCCGGCCTGCAGGGTGCTGACGGCGGCGCGATGGTCGGCGGTGAGGGCCACGTCATAGCCGATGTTGTGATCGATGCCCTTGATCTGCAGGGCGGGTTGCTCCGGAGCCTGCGCCGGTTCGGCGGTTGCGGTGCCCGCGACCGTGGTCGCGGTCAGGCAAAGCAGGGCGGGCGCAATGTATTTGGTTATAGCCATCGTGGTTTTCCTCGAGTTGCGGACTGGTTCCCCGACATTTGCGACAAACTACCGTTATCAACTCGAGATGTGAAGGGTTGTGGCGCACAAGGGCAATCGATGAATCGAATCGGCAGGTCAGCGCCGGTGTCAGGAGTGCGGTGTGACGCTCGCGAGCGGGTCGTCCGCGGGCTCGCCCAGCCGGACCACCACCACGCCGATGAGAATCAATGTGCCACCGAGCAATTGGATCGGCGCGGGCGCCTGACCGAGCAGCGCCCAGGAGAACAGAATGGCGGCCAGCACCTCGCCGAGCGCCGCGAAGGACGCCAGCCGGGAGCCGAGCAGCCGGGTGGCGGCAATGCCGGTCACGTACGAGACGGCGGCGGTGATCACGCCGAGCGCGAGCAGCGGCGCCCACCAGTCCACCGTGAAGCCCTGGAACGCTACGGAAGTGGTGGTGGCGTGCAGCGGCACGATGCCGATCAGCCCGGCCGCCAGAATGCCGAGCCCGCCGACCAGCAGTCCGCCGGTGGCCAGCACGGTGCCGGGTACCTGATCTCCGGCGTGCGCGGACAGGATGAAATACGCTGCCGCGCCGACCATCGCGCCCAGCGCCCAGGTGACGCCGACCCAGCTGGTAGCCGTCCCGGAGTTCAGGTCGAGCACCAGGATCAGGCCGGTCACGCCGATGGCCGCGCCGAGAATGGTTGCGCGCCCGGGCTTCTGGCTGTGCCGCAGCCACAGCCACATCACCACCGCGATGGGTGCGGTGTATTCGATGAGCAGCGCCACCGCGACATCCATGTGTGCGACGGCATTGAAATAGGCCAGCTGCGCGGTGGCGACGGCCAGCAGGCCGTAGCCCACGAGCAGAGCGGCGTTGCGGCGCAGCAGGTTCCAGTCGCCGCGCAGCTGCCGCGCGGCCACGGGCAGCAGCACCAGCGCGCCGAGTAGTACGCGCACGATGACCACGGCGGCCGGACTCCAGCCGGCGTCTATGAGCCCGCGGGCCAGCGGGCCGGAGAGCCCGAACGCGGACGCCGACAGCGCGGCGCAGAGCAGTCCGGAGCGCAGCCGGTGCGACACCGCCGGACTGTCATGAGTCAAAGTGGCCATGACAAATGACGCTAGGTGGCCCGGGTGTAATCTGTCAAAGTGATTTTCGCTGATGACACGGTGGCGGCCATGGCGGCGGCGGTCGAACTGGTGAACTCGGCCGAGGACCCGGACACCCTGACCGAGATCGCCCAGCTGGACGAGTTTTTCGTCAAGCACGGCTATACCGGCGTCCATGCCCGCACGCGGGCGGAGCTGACGGCCGTCCGCGCCCAGCGCGCCCCGCTGCGCCGCCTGCTCACCGCCGACCGCGACACCGCGGTCGATCTGGTGAACGCCATCCTGGCCGAGCATCGCGCGGTGCCGCGGCTGGTCCGCCACGACGGCCTCGACTACCACATCCACGCGGTGCCGCCCGAGGCTCCGCTGGATGTCCGCATGGCCGTCGAGACCGCCATGGCCATGATCGACCTGATCCGTGCCGGCGAGCTGTCCCGGCTCGCCATCTGCGCCGACGAGACCTGCGCGGGCATCGTGCTGGACCTGTCCCGCAACCGTTCCCGCCGCTACTGCTCGACGGCCTGCACCAACCGCAATGCGGTCGCGGCCTACCGGGCTCGCAAGATGGTCGGCTGAGCCCGCGGGACGGTCAGCCGATCACGTCGGCGAGCCGATCCACCTGATCGGCGTCGCGGCCGTAGCAGTACAGCATCACCTCGTCCGCTCCGAGATCGCCGAATTGCCGGATGGCGTCGCGGATTTCGCCGGGCGTGGTCAGCATGCCGCCGACCATGAAGTCGGCGTGGCCGGAGAATTCGTAGTACGCGCCCATGGACGCGCGGGCGTCGTCGAGCACGGCATCCGGGCCGAGCGCGACATTGACCTGGGCCACGATGCGGGGCGCGCCGGTGCGGCCGTGGTCGCGCGAGGAACGGCGGACGGTGTCGAAGAGCCCGCCCGCCCAGGAGGGCGCGGCGGCCGCGAGGAAGCCGCCGCCCCAGCGGCCGACGCGTTCCAGCGCGGCGGGCTGGAAGCCGCCGAAGAGCAGTTCCGGGCCGGGGAGCGAGCTCGGTGCGGGGCCGATGGGCCCGCAGGTGGAACTGAACGGTTTGCCCGCCCAGAGGTCGCGCATGAGGCCGATCTGCTGATCGAGGCGGCGGCCGCGAGTGTGCAGGTCGGTGCCGGAGGCCTCGTGGTCGTCGGCGCGCCCGCCCACGCCGAGGCCGAGCACGAAGCGCCCGCCGGACAGCACATCCAGGGTGGCGGCCTGTTTGGCGAGCAGTGCGGGATCGCGCAGGGGCGCGATGAGGACCTCGGTCTGCAGCTTGACGCGGCTGGTCGCGCCGGCGAGCACGCCGAGGGTGACCAGCGGTTCGGGATTGTCGTAGACCAGCCGATCGAGCAGGCCGAGGGTGGAGAAGGGGCCGGCGTCGGCGCGGCGCGCCCAGTCGAGCAGGGCGACAGGATCGGAAATGGGAAGTCCGAGACCGATGTGCATGGGGATGACCTCCATGGAGAGATGAGTGGGCACAACTGCACTGCCGCCCACTCCGCGCCTCTCCGGAGGCGGATGCTCTCATTCTGCGGCACAACTTCTGGAGAGCATCTCTTGGATTGTGGCCAATATAGGACGCTTTCGAACAATGTCGCAACCCGGCCGGTAGCTCCGGGTGCGCGGGGCGGGGTTCGGCGATAATGTTGCTGCGCCGCCCTGGCGGGCCGGTGGATGGTGCTAGCGTGCCCGTACGCTGTACGAGTTCAATCGGGGTTTTCCAGGTAATGACGATGAGAACACAACTGCCGCTGCGGCCCTACGATGTCGTGCTGATCGGCGGCGGCATCATGAGCGCGACGCTCGCGATGCTGATCAAGCATCTGGAACCCAGCTGGACCATCGGCGTGTACGAGCGATTGCCCGAGGTGGGCTCCGAAGCGTCGGCGGCCTGGAACAATTCGGGCACCGGTCATGCCGGACTGTGCGAACTCGATTACACCACCGAGAATCCCGACGGCAGTATCGATATCGAGCCGGCGCTCGAGCTCAATGAGCAGTTCCAGCTCACCCGGCAGCTGTGGGCGTCGCTGGTGGAATCCGGGGTGCTGCGCAAGCCGGAGACCTTCATCAATCCGGTTCCGCACCTGACGCTGGCGCGCGGGCAGCAGGAAGTGGATTTTCTGCGCCGTCGCCACGAAACCATGTCCGCGCATCACCTTTTCGCGAATATGCGATTCAGCGACGATCCGGAGGTCATTGCCGACTGGGCTCCGCTGATCACCCGGGGCCGTGACGCCGCCGAGCCGATCGCCGCGACGCGGGATATCACCGGTAGCGATGTGGATTTCGGCGAACTGACCGGCCAGCTGTTCCATTGGCTGCGCTGGCAGGATGTCGAGATTCACCGCAATTGCGAGGTGCGCGGGCTGCGCCGCAACAATGACGGCACCTGGCAGTTGCGGGTCGACTGGCGTACCGACAACGACCGCCTCACGCGAAAGGTGGACGCCCGTTTCGTATTCGCGGGCGCGGGCGGGTGGGCGCTGAAAATTCTGCAGCGGGCCGGTCTTCCGGAAGTGCACGGTTACAGCCTGCTGCCGGTCAGTGGTCGATTCCTGCGCTGCGACAATCCCGCCGTGGTGGCCGAGCACGACGGGAAGGTCTACGGCAGCGCACCCTCGGGTGCGCCGTCGTTTGCCATGCCGCACTTGGATACCCGGGTGGTGAACGGCGATCGCGCGCTGCTGTTCGGTCCCTACGCGGGGGCGAATCCTCGTTTCCTGAAACGGGGTTCGGTCTTCGACGCCGCGGGGGCGGTGCGGCCGGGCAATGCGGGCCCGATCGCGGCCATGCTGAAGTCGAATCCCGAGCTGATGCGGCTGCTGGTGGCGCAGCTGGCCTCGACCCGGAAGAAGAAGCTCGCCGCGCTGCGGGAGTTCGTCCCCGAGGCGCGCGCCGAGGACTGGACCCTGGTCACCGCGGGTCAGCGCGCCCAGCTGGTGAAGCCGGATCCCGAGCACGGCGGGGTGCTGGAGTTCGGTACGGAAGTCGTTGCCGCGCAGGATGGTTCGATCGCCGCGGTGCTGGGCGCGACACCGGGTGCGTCGACCGCCCCGGTGATCCTGCTCGAGGTGCTGGAGCGCTGCTTCCCGCGCTACTCCCGGCTCTGGGAGCCGCGGTTGCGCGAGCTGATGCCGACGCTGGGGCAGAGCCTGGCCAAGGATCCGCGGCTGGCGCGCCAGACCATGGCCCGGACCGCGGAGGCGCTGGGGCTGGCCGGCCGGGTGGTGGGCTGATCCGGCGGGAAGCCGCCGTGGACGCGTGGCAGGAAGCTGCCGTGGACAAAGCCGCGCCCGGCCCGGTATGAAATTGGAACAGGTTTCAATTCTGGCCGGGCAGGAGAGGCGATGGACAGCGCTACCAAGGACGAGGCGAACGCCGCCATGGGCGAGATGGTGATGGCGGGCTTCCAGAAGCTCGGCTTCATCCAGTTCACCGGTATCGAGGGCGTGCACTACGCCCCGGGCCGCAATGTGGTCCGCATGGCCGCGCGTCCCGAGCACTTCAACCACAATGGCGATATCCACGCCGCCCTGCTGTTCGGCCTGGCCGAGACGGCCGCCATGGGCGCGTCCATCTCCGGCATCGTGGACCTGCTCGGCGATACCTTCATCGTCGCCCGCGACGGCCGTATCGAATACCTGGCCCGTGCCAAGGGCGAGGCGGGCCCGTTCAGCGCCACCGCCGAGCTGACGCCGGAGACCATCGCCGAGACCCGCGCGAACATCGAATCCCGCACCGAGATCGAGCTCGAGGTACCGGTGACGATCGCCGACGTCACCGGCAAGCCCGTGGCCCGCGCCGCCTTCACCGCGGTGATCCGGCCGCGCCGGAAGTGATTCCGGCTCCAGCGAGGTGACTCAGCGCTCGCTGTCGAGCATGGCCATCTGCGCGGGCGCGTAGCGGCCGCCCGCCACCTGTTCGGCGGGCACGGCCGCCTCGATGGTGGCCAGCTCGGCATCGGACAGCCGAATGTCCACCGCCGTAACGGCTTCGGCCCAGCGCCCCGGCTTCCGCGCGCCGATCAGCGGCACGATGTCCGTGCCCCGCGACAGCACCCAGGCAATGGCCAGCTGGGCCACGCTCACCTGGTGCTCGGCCGCGATCTTCGCCAGCGCGTCGACCAGGCGCAGGTTGGCGTCGAGGTTCTCGCCCTGGAAACGCGGGCTGTGCGCCCGGAAATCGGAGGGTGCGAACTGCTGCCCGGGCCGCAGCGAATCGCTCAGCAGGCCGCGCGAGAGCACCCCGTACGCGGTGATGCCGATACCGAGTTCCCGTGCGACGGGCAGGATTTCGGCCTCGATGCCGCGCGAGACCAGCGAGTATTCGATCTGCAGGTCCACGATCGGGTGCACGGCCGCCGCGCGGCGCAGCGTCTCCGCGCCCACCTCGGACAGGCCGATGTGGCGGATGTAGCCGGCCTGCACCAGCTCCGCCAGGCCGCCGATGGTCTCCTCGATCGGAATGTTCGGGTCCAGCCGGGCGGGCCGGTAGATGTCGACGTAGTCGGTGCCCAGTCGCTGCAGGGAGTAGGCGAGGAAGTTCTTGGTGGCCGCGGGCCGGGTGTCGACGCCGCCGAAGCTGTTGTCGGGTCCGCGCAGCGCGCCGTACTTCACGCTGAGCGTGATGTCCTCGCGCTTGCGGTCGGCCAGCGCCTGCCGGATGAGCAGTTCGTTGTGGCCCATGCCGTAGAAGTCGCCGGTGTCGATGAGGTTCGCGCCCGAGTCGAGGGCGGCGTGCACGGTGGCGATCGAGACGGCGTCGTCGGCCGTGCCGTACATGCCGGACATCCCCATGGCCCCGAGGGCCAGGCGGGAGACGGCGGGCCCGGTCTTGCCGAGCTGAACGGTGCTGAGGTTCGTGGTCATGCCGATAACGCTGCGCCTCCGCGGCGGGGTCCGGGAGAGGAGCGTTCATCCAGGGATCGCCGATCCCTGGTAACCGCCGGTGGACGGCTGGGGCGGAATTCGCGCGGCGCAGACTGGGATCGCCGGTACCTGGCTAGCGGGCCGGGGACGGGGGACAGTGGTGAGGTGGATCGAACCGAGCTGGCCGACTTCCTGCGCCGCCGCCGTGAGCAGCTGCAACCCGCCACCGTCGGGTTGCCGCCGGGCGCGCGCCGCCGCACCCCCGGCCTGCGCCGCGACGAGGTCGCCATGCTCGCGGGCATGTCGACCGACTACTACACCCGGCTGGAGCAGGCCCGCGGCCCGCGCCCGTCCGTGCAGGTGCTGGCGTCGCTGGCGCGGGCGCTGCGGCTGACCGACAGCGAGCGCGACCACGTCTACCACCTGTCCGGCCATCAGGCCCCCGCGCGCGGCGGCGACAGCCACGTGGGACCGGGCCTGCTGCACCTGCTCTCGAAGCTGGACGACACCCCGGCCGTGGTCATCTCGGACCTGGGTGAGGTGCTGGTGCAGAACCGCATGCACACCCTGCTGTCCGGGGACTACTCGCAGCGGCGCGGGCTGGATCGATGCATCCCGTGGCGCTGGTTCACCGAACCGGGCTCCCGTGCCATCTTCCCGCCGGAAGACTGGGAAGCCATGAGCCACAAGCATGTCGCCGATCTGCGCGCGGTCTCCGCCCGTCGCGCCGGCGACGTCGACGTGACCGAGCTGGTGGCCCGGTTGCGGGCCGCCAGCCCGGAGTTCGAGCGGCTGTGGAACGAGCACGAGGTGGGTACCGGAACCGGTCACATCAAGCGCATGGTGCACCCGGAAGTCGGTGTGCTGGAGCTGATCTGCGAACCGCTGCTCACTCCCAGCGCCACCCGGCACGTGCTGATCTACTACCCCGCGCCCGGCACCGACACCCAGGAGAAGCTGGATCTGTTGCGGGTCATCGGAACTCAGTCGATGACCAGCCGCTGACTGCCGGCGGCAACGAGATCGGCCCCGAACCAATGCGCTTCGGGGCCGACCCTGTCACTCGTGCGGTATGCCGCAGCGGCGCTTGCGCGGTTTCAGATGCAGCCCCGGCAGCGGCGGCGCCGGGATCCGCTGGTCCGGCGTGTGCCCGGCGATATCGGCGAATCGGCCGACATCGTGCTTCTCCCAGTCGTTGCGGGCCTGTTCGATCTCCTCATGGCTGCGGGCCACGAAGTTCCACCACATGACCAGATCCTCGCCGAACGGTTCACCGCCGAGCAGCAGCAGATGCGCGCCGCCCGTGGAGTCGTGCAGCCGGAGGGACTCGCGGTCGCTGCCCAGATAGAACAGGCTGCCGGGCGCGACGTCGGTGTCGTCGACGCGGAGCCCGCCCGCGATCACCAGCACCGCGTGCTCGAAGTCCGGATTCAGCGGCAGCGTCACCGCCGCGCCCGCCTCGAGCCGCAGATCGGCGCCGACGATCGGGGTGTAGGCCCGCGCCGGCGAGGTGGCCCCGTCGAGCGAGCCCATCAGGACGACGCCGTGCAGCCCCGGCAGCGTGAACTCGGGCAGGTCCCGATGCTGCTCGAAATGCGGTGCGATATCCCGGGATTCGTCGGGCAGTGCCACCCAGAGCTGGAGCCCGTGACCCGAGATGTGGCCCGGCACTCGATATTCCGAGTGCGCGATGCCGCGTCCGGAGGTCATGAGGTTCAGCTGCCCGGGTGCGATCTCCACATCCGAGCCCACACTGTCGCGGTGGCGGATCCGCCCGTCCAGCGGCCACGTGACCGTTTGCAATCCGATATGCGGATGCGGGTCGATGTCGTGCCCCTCCGGGTTGGCGGGCGAGCCGCCGTCGAAATGGTCCAGGAAGCACCATGCGCCGACCGTCGGCAGGTCCCGCTGCGGCAGCGACCGGAAGACGGTCACCCCGCGCACGCCACCCAGCGGCACCTCGCGGGCCGGGAAGAACTCGGCGCGTGGCCCGGGCCGCCCCGACGATTCGCACAGCGCCTCTTCCGGCCGTGGCTCCAGATCACTCATGCCCGCTCCTCCCTGCTCACCGCTTGATGCCCTTGCCCACCACGTATTCGTCGTATTCCGGGTGCTTGTCCAACCAGCCCTTGATGAACGGGCAGCGTGCCACGATGACGCGGCCGCGGGCGATCACATCCTTGATCGCCTCCTGCGCGAGCAGATTCGCCAGGCCCTTGCCGCTGAATTCCTGATCCACCTCGGTATGAATGAAGGTGGTGTCGTTGTCGTCGCGCTCGCGGTACTCGCTGAACCCGGCGAGCGAATTCCCGTACCACACCTCGTACCGGTGTTGCGCGTCGTTACGAACGACTGCGGCCGTCACGGCCTGTTCGCTCATTGTTCAGTTCTCCTTCCGCACCCGCACCGGATGTCTGCTCATAATCGACACGCGATTGAACGCGCCGATAGTGGTCGCAGCCCAGATGAGAACGGACATCTGGTCATCCGACAAATGTTGCCGCGCAGCAGCATACTCACGCTGCATGGTCTCCTCATCCGGCAATGAAGTGACCGTCTCGGCCACCGAGAGTGCGGCCTGCTGCAGTTCCGTGAACAGGTACGGACTGCGGCGCCAGGCAGTCAGGACATCCAATTGCTGCTGGGTGACGCCGGCTTCACGGGCGTACCGGGAATGCAGGTCCAGGCAGAACGGGCAACCGGTGAGCTGGGAGACGCGGACATTCACCAATTCCATGACCGCGCGGTCCAGATCGGCGGCCGCGGCGGCGTTCCGCACGGCGAACGCGACGCTGTTGAGTTCGCGGAAGACCTCGGGCGTCTGCTTGTCGATCCACACCCGGTCGTGAGTTACAGGCGACTGCATAGTGGCTGCATCGTAAGCCGAGAATGTGAACCGTGCCTTCTGGTCTGAAAATTGGCGTTTCAGACCAGGGTCTTCCGCGTGAACTCACCAGGGTCTTCCGCGTGAACTCAGCGTGCCGCGGCCGCCCGCTGGCGGGCGAAGAAGTCGAGGACGGCCGCGTGCCAGGCATCGGGCTGCTCCACCATCACGACATGCCCGCCCGGAAGCTCGGTGTACTCGGCCCCCGGAATCCCGGCGGCCTGCTCGCGGGCGTTGGCCGGATCGCAGAGCAGATCGCCGGCGAGCCCGATGACCAGCGTCGGCACCGCCACCTGCGGCAGGTCGGCGCGCACGTCGGTGTGCTCGATCAGCGCCGCCTGCGCGGCGGTGCCGCCGGGGATGTTCGCGGCGGTCCGCGCCAGGATCTCCGAAAGCTGCTCTTCGGGAAGGGCATTCACGAAGTCCGCGCTGAACCCGGCGAGCAGGGCGAACCGCGCGAAGGATTCGCGGTCCCCGGCGGCCAGGGCGCGCTGCCACAGTTGGATGTTCAGCCGCGACCGATTGTCGGGCCGGGCGAAGCCGCCGGTGAGCACCAGCCCGTGCACCCGCTCCGGATGCCGCACCGCCGCCCGGATGGCCACCGCGGTGCCGAGGGAGAAGGCGACGATCGAAAAGGTCTCGGCCCCGCGAGCCGCCGCCTCGGCGACCAGGGCGTCGGCGAGGGAGTCCAGGGTGAGTGGAGTGTCGTCGGCCGGGTAATCGGAACCGATGACCAGGTGATCGGTGGCGAGCAGGGGAATCAGGCCGCCGAAGTTGGCGTCGATGCCGCCGCCTCCGCCGTGGGCCAGCACGATGGCGGGGCCGGAACCGGAGACCTGCGTGGTGAGGACCGGGCTTTCGGGAGAAATGTTCGTCATGGCGGCGACGTTAGGGATTCACATGGGTGTGAAGGTCAACGCGATGTGCGGGAGGTCACAGTGCTGATCGGCGAACTGTCCCGGGCCACCGGGGTGCCCGCCCGGCTGCTGCGCTACTACGAGGAGCAGGGACTGCTTGTCCCGCACCGGGATTCGAACGGCTACCGCAGCTACCCGGCGACCGCCCCGGATCGGGTCGCCCGCATCCGCGAACTCCTCGACGCCGGACTGCCCACCCGCGATATCCGGGAACTGCTGCCCTGCGCCACCGAATCCGGCTTCCAGCACTGTGATCACTCCCGGCAGGTGGTGAGCGACGGCCTGGATCGCCTCGACGACCAGATCGCCGAGCTGACCCAGCGCCGCATGCTGCTGGCCCGGCAGCGGGACGCGGTCCTGGCCGCGCCCTACGACCCGAATCCCGGTGTGGCCGAGGCGTCCTGAGTCGACTCGGAACGGTTACGCGGTTTCTTCCCGGAGACGGCGGCTGACCTCGGTGAAACCCGCTGCCACAGCGGCCAATTGCTCGGGAGTGAAGGCGTCGACGAAGAATTCGCGCACCGTCTCGACGTGGCCCGGGGCGGCCTGCTCGAGGCGCTCGCGTCCGGTGTCGGTGAGGCGGGCGTAGACCGCGCGCAGATCGGTGCGGCAGTTGCGGCGGGTCACCAGGCCCGCCTTCTCCAGCTGGTCGATCTGGTAGGTGAGCTTGCTCTTGGAGTTGAGCAGGGTCGAGGCCAGTTCGGTCATGCGCAGTTCGCCGTCGGGGGCGGCGGCGAGGCGGACCAGGATCTCGTATTGCAGGTGGGAGAGTCCGGAGTCCCGCTCGAGCTGTCTGCCGAGTCGGCGTTCCAGCAGGCTGGAGGCGCTCAGGAAGGCCAGCCAGGCCGCCCGTTCCTCCTCGTTCAGCCAGCGTGGACTCATCTGCCCAGGTTACAGCCGGTTGTTCGGGTTGGAATAACCTCCGGCCCCCTGCGGTTCAAATTTGAACGAACTGGTCACTGGCCTCAGGAGCAATCATGAGCAGCACCTTCGTCGGCGCAAGCGTCCGCACCCGCGTGCGGATTCCGCTGACCTTCGCCGACGGCTACTCGACGACCGCACAGGCGGTCACCTTCGACGGCCTCGCCGACGGCCGCGAGCACGTCGCCCTCGTCCTCGGTGAACCCGACCTCGGACCGGACGGGCCGGCCACGCCGCTGGTGCGGTTGCACTCCGAATGCCTCACCGGCGACGTCTTCGGCTCCGCCCGCTGCGATTGCGGACCGCAGCTGCGCGAGGCCGTCGAGCTCATCTCCGGCGCCGGCGGCCTCCTGCTCTACCTGCGTCAGGAGGGCCGCGACATCGGCCTCTACAACAAGCTCGACGCTTACGCGCTGCAGGACTCGGGCCTGGACACCTACCAGGCCAATACCGAACTCGGCTTCGACGAGGACGCCCGCGACTACACCGCGGCCGCCCAGATGCTGACCGCCCTCGGCGTCGGCGAACTCGACCTGCTCACCAACAACCCCGACAAGGTCCGCCAGCTGACCGCGCTCGGCGTGACGGTGCGCGATACCGTCCCCACCGGCGTCCACGCCACCCCCGACAACCTGCGCTACCTGCGCGCCAAGGCCGAGCACACCGGGCACACCATCCGGCTCGTCGGCTGAGCCGACCATCCAGCTCCGTGGCTGAGACCGAAAGGAATCCCATGTCCCAGGCCGTGACTCACGAGCGGACCGACCGCATGCCGGTGCTCTACCTGAGCCACGGCGCACCGCCCCTGGCCGACGACCCGATCTGGCCCGGCCAGCTCGCCGCCTGGTCGGCCGAACTGCCCCGGCCCACCGCCATTCTGGTGGTCTCCGCGCACTGGGAAGACGCGCCCGTCACCCTCGGCGCGACCACCACCGTGCCGCTGCTCTACGACTTCTGGGGCTTCCCCGAGCACTACTACCGGGTCCGCTACGCCGCCCCTGGTGCGCCGGACCTGGCCGCGAAAGTCCGTGCGCTGCTGGGCCGTCCAGGGCAGCCGGTGCACGAGGCGCCGACCCGCGGCCTCGACCACGGTGCGTACGTGCCGCTCGTCGAGATGTACCCCGATGCCGACATCCCGGTCCTGCAGCTGTCCCTGCCGACCCTCGATCCGGCCGGCCTCTACGACCTGGGCCGCCGTCTCACCCCACTGCGTGACGAGGGCGTCCTCATCCTCGGCAGCGGCTTCTTCACACACAACCTGCGTGAGGCGAACTTCTCCATGCCGGCCGACTTCGCGCCCGGCTGGTCCCGGGAATTCGACCACTGGGGTGACGAGGCACTGGCCGCCGGCGACATCGATGCCCTGCTGGACTTCGAGCACACCGCCCCCGATGCTCGCCGCGCCCACCCGCGCACCGAGCATTTCGCGCCGCTGTTCGTGACCCTCGGCGCGGGCGCGGACGAACTGGCCACGCAGCACACCGCCATCGACGGCTTCTGGTACGGAATGGCCAAGCGCTCCATCCAGATCGGCTGATCCCGGCGGAGCCGGCGCTCAGTTCCCTTGGCGGGCAGCGCCGTTCGACCCGACCCGGGCAGCGCCGTTCGACCCGACCGGCGGATCACACGTCTGTCCGCCGCCGTAGAGCTCGATCTTGTAGTCCAGGACCACCAGGGTGGATTGCAGTTCCTCGATCTGGGCGAGCACTTCGGCGCGCGTTCGCCGGAACATCTCGAGCCGCTCCGGATAGGTGTGCTCCCCGGCCCGCACCAGCTCCGCGTACTTGACCATGTCGGCCACCGACATGCCCGTGCGCCGCAGCTTCCCGATGAATGCCAGCCAGCCCAGATCCCGATCGCTGAACCGGCGCTGGCCGGAGTGGTCGCGGCCCACGTAGTCCATCAGGCCGATGCGCTCGTACCAGCGCAGGGTGTCCCGGGTCAGGCCGCACCGATCGGAGACCTCGCCGATCGAATATCGCGGCCGTTCGTGCTCCACGGTGTCCTGCGGTGCCGGATTGCGCTGTTGTACCGGTGCTGCGCTCATCGGTCTCGCCCCTTCCTGCCGAACCATCCACGACGTTAATGGGTTGGAGTGCACTCCAAGCAAGCCTACGGGCGTGCGATGTCGAGGGCGTGGTGCGCGAAGTTTCGATGTGCGGCTCGACCGGCCCGTTTCGCGCCTACCCTGGGGTCATGGCTGGAAAAGACGTGGATCGGATCAGGGCCCGCTCGGCCCTGGAGACGGCCAAGGAACAACCGGTGATCACGGCCATTGCCGCGCTGCCCGTGGTGGCGGTGCTGGGCGTGGTGTGGTGGCTGCTCGGCTTCTGGCCGGCGCTGCTGCTCCTGCTGATCTTCGGCGGTGTCGTGGTGTGGAAGGGCAAGCTACTCGGCTGAGCCCGGCCCTGCCGAGGGAGCCGGGCCTACCGCGGCACGTGGAATCGCACCAGTTCACCCGTGCCCGGGTCGGCGGCTGCCCAAGGGCGGTCGAACTCGATGACCGCCAGCGCCGAGGTGGGGAATTTCGCGCTCATCTCCCCGGCCGGGCCGGAATGCCGGTTGGCCGCCAATTCCCATGCCGTCCAGGGCATTCCGGGGGAATGGCCGATGACCAGCAGGGTTTCCACGGCATCGTCGGTGAGTTGCAGCATCTCGATGATGATGTGCGGGGACGCCTCGTAGATCGAGCTCTCGAACGTCACCGGCGCGGTGATGCCGGTGGCTGCCAGGGTCTCCCGCGTTCGCGTCGAAGTGGAACAGAGGACAGCGTCGATCTCCGGCTGGGTGGCGCGCAGCCAGTCACCCGCCAGCGCCGCCTCGCGCCGCCCGCGCGGGGCCAGGGGCCGCTCGTGGTCCTGCACGCCCTCGGGGTATCCGGATTTGCCGTGCCGCATCAGGATGAGAGTCCGCACCATAGGCATTACGGTAGGGGGCCTCGAGTGCGCCCGGGAGACCGGTCTCACAGCGGCGCGCGCCGGTGCCGACGTGAGACAGTGCTCACACTCGAGGCACACTGAAGGTGGCGACACATCGCAGTGCCGACACCCGATGGAACGCCGCCTATATTAGAACGTGTTCTACCGACCCTGCTCGAGCCCGAGCGGAGTATTACACGCGACAGTTTCGAGGATCTGCGAGATATGGCCTATGTGATCACGCAGCGTTGTTGCAACGACGCCAGCTGCGTACCCGAGTGTCCGGTCGATTGCATTCGTCCCACGCCCGAGCAACGCGAGTTCGCCACCACCGAGCAGCTCTACATCGACCCGGACACCTGCATCGATTGCGGCGCCTGCGTCGACGCCTGCCCGGTCGACGCGATCTTCTCCGAGGACGACCTGCTCGCCTCGCTGGCGCGCTTCCGCGATATCAATGCCGCCTACTTCCAACGGCATCCGCTGGAGTCGAACTTCGAGCCGCTGGTCGCGCCGTCCCGGGCGCCCAAGGAACTGGGCACGCTGCGGGTCGCCATCGTCGGCGCGGGCCCGGCCGCCTGCTACGCCGCCGAGGAGCTGCTGCGCCGCGCCGATGTCGAGGTGGAGCTGTTCGACCGGCTGCCCACCCCGTACGGCCTGGTGCGCGCGGGCGTCGCCCCCGACCACCCGGGCACCAAATCGGTGGCCGGCCTGTTCGAGTCGGCCTTCCGGCGCGAGGCGCTGCAGTACCGGTTGAATGTCGAAGTCGGCAAGCACATCTCGCACGAGGAGCTGCTCGTCCACCACCACGCCGTCATCTACGCCGTCGGCGCGGCCACCGACCGCCACCTCGGCATCCCCGGCGAGGACCTGCCCGGCAGCCACTCCGCCACCGAGTTCGTGGCCTGGTACAACGGCCACCCGGACTTCGCCGACCGCGAATTCGACCTCTCCGGCGAGCGCGCGGTCATCGTCGGCAACGGCAATGTGGCGCTCGACGTGGCCCGTGTGCTCACCGTCGACCCGGACGAGTTGGCCAAGACCGATATCGCCGACCACGCCCTGGATGCGCTGCGCCGCAGCAACATCAAAGAGGTCGTGGTCATGGGCCGCCGCGGTCCGCTGCAGGCCGCCTACACCTCGCCGGAGTTCCTGGCGCTCACGCACCTGAAGGGTGTCGACATCATCGTCGACCCCGAGGACCTGGTCCTGGACCCGGCCTCGCAGGCCGAGCTGGACGACCCGCAGGTCGAGCCCTCGCTGCAGCTCAAGTACACCCTCGCCCAGGAATACGCCGCCGGTTCCCGCAACCCGGACAACAAGCGAATCGTATTCCGCTACCTGGTCTCTCCCACCGCCATCACCGGCGACGGCAAGGCCGAGGCGGTCGAGTACGTGCACAACGAGCTGGTCGAGGAGAACGGCCGCACCGTGGCTCGCGCCTCGGACCGCACCGGCACCGTCGAGGCGTCGCTGGTGCTGCGCTCCATCGGCTACAAGGGCGAGCCCGTCGCGGACGTCCCCTTCGACGAGTCGCGCGGCGTCATCCCCAATGACAAGGGCCGAGTCCTGGCCGCCGGCAACCCGGTTGCGGGCGTCTACGTCTCCGGCTGGATCAAGCGCGGCCCGCGCGGCGTCATCGGCTCCAACCGCGTGGACTCGCAGGAGACCGTCGACCAGCTCATCGAGGACTTCACCCAGGGCAAGCTCGCTGCCCCGCAAGCCGGCCGCGCCGCGCTGGAGGCCCTGCTCTCCGAGCGCCAGCCCGACCAGATCGGCCGGGACGGCTGGAAGGCCATCGACGCCGCCGAGAAGACCGCGGGCAAGTCCGCTGGCCGCCCGCGCGTGAAGTTCACCAGCGTCGAGAACCTCCTCAAGGCCGCCAAGGGCTAGACCCAACTCCAGGGCTCTCAGGGCACGCACCAATGGCTGTGGCCCACCTGTAATGGGTGGGGCACAGCCGTTTTCGCGGTTGTTGGGGGCAGTATCGAATTCAGTTGGGCGGTACCGGATTCAGCTGGGCAGCACCGAATTCAGCTGGGCAGCGGCCCGATGCGCACCGCCGTGGTCGTCACCCCGCCCACCACGAACCACAGCCGCAGCGCCGCCGGATGCTCGGTCCGATCGCCCGGCTCATACCGGCTACGCACGCTGATGTGCTGGCGCGCCAGCACCGGCGCCACGTACTCGATGACCGCGCGATGCGGCCCCGCCACCAGCTTCGGGTAGTCGACCAGGTACTGCTCCACCGCCTGCCAGTAGGCCGCGTTGTTCACGTGGTTGTACTGGTCGATATCGGTGGCGCGCACCGGGAACGGCAGATCCACGTCCGATTCCGGCGGCGTGGGGTCGGTGAGCCAGGGCCGCCAGCGCAGCCGGTGCTGATCGGTGGTGCGGGCGAGCTCGGCCAGGCCCTCGTCGCTGATCCGGGTCGGCATATTGGTGAACTCGTTGATATTGATCCAGAACCCTTCGGTCTCGATCAGGCCGCCGTTCTCGCTGGTGATCCGCACCCGCATATTGGTCCACCGCGTCGACATGGCCGAACACCAGCGCCGCAGTTCCACCCGGTCCGGCCAGTGGATGGGCCGCACCACGTCCACCACGGTGCGCCGCACGATCCAGGCCGGATCCGTTCGATGGAAGAATCCGGATTGCATTTCCTCCCAGGCGATGTCCTGGAGGTAGCGGGCCACGGCATCGAATCGCAGCCGTTGATAGGGATCCACGTCGCCGGCTCGGACGGGCCACGCGGAAGCGAAGCCCATGCCCTCCTGGGGAAGCGGGGCGAGTGGCTCTTCGAGTGACACTGGTGCTCCTCGCGCTGCACGGTGTGCCGCATGTCTTTCCAAAAGCACCGGTGAGGTGCCTACTGACCGAAGTCCGTGACATGACTCTACGGGTCGTGCGGGACACACTCACGTCGAGTCATCTGTACTTCTGTTCGGGGAACGACAGTGTTTCTCGGCTGTGGAGATCAGTCCAGCCGAAAGGGAAACGGCACTGCTCGGGGCTTGACGGGGTCATCGCGCACTGTCGCGGTCATCGGCGGAACGACTGTGCCGCGATCGAGGGAATGACACTGCGTCGCACGGCCCGTAGCCTTCCTGTTGTATATCCAGCGGCAGGGAGGACGACGCAGGGTGGCCGCAGGGGCGAGGGCCGGTTCGCGGTTCGGGCAGTACGAGTTGCGGCGGCTGCTCGGGGTCGGCGGCATGGGCGAGGTCTACGAGGCCTACGACACGGTGCGCGACCGGGTGGTCGCGGTGAAACTGCTGGATGTCGACCTGGCGCGGCAGCCCACCTACGTCGAGCGCTTCCGCCGCGAATCCCGTACCGCCGCCAAACTCCAGGAACCGCACGTCATTCCGGTGCACGACTGGGGCGAGGTGGACGGCGTCCTGTTCATCGACATGCGGCTCGTGCGCGGCCGCGACCTCAAGGCCTACCTGCACGACGAGGGCCCGATGGCGCCCGAGCAGGCCGTCACCGTGGTGGAGCAGGCGGCCGCCGCACTCGACGCCGCCCACGAGGGCGGGCTCGTGCACCGCGACGTCAAACCCGCCAATATCCTGCTCACCGGCGAAACCTTTGCCTACCTGGTGGATTTCGGCATCGCGCACACCGAGTCCGACGTCCAGCTCACCCAGACCGGCAATGCCATCGGCTCCTTCGCCTACATGGCCCCGGAACGCTTCGAGCACAATGCCTCGGTCTCGCCGGGCGCCGACATCTACGCGCTGGCCTGCGTGCTCTACGAATGCCTGACCGGCGGGCCGCCGTTCCGGGTGGAGGGCAATCTCGCCACCATCCGGGCCCACATGCTCACGCCCCCGCCGCGGCCCAGCGTCCGCGCCGGGGTCCCGGTCGGCCTGGACCAGGTGGTCGCCATCGGCATGGCCAAGGATCCGACCCGGCGCTACGCCACCGCCGGGCAGCTCGCCCGCGCCGCCCGGGCCGCATTGATGCGGGCCGGCCACGGCGAGCCCACCCGCACCACCGTGGCGCCCGCCCCGCCGACCATCGGCTCCCCGGCCGTCCCGCCCGGGCATTCCGGGCCGAACTACCTCGACCAGCCGTCGAGCTCCGTCGAATACCCGCGTCCCGGTCGTCCGGCCGGGCCCGGCGAAGTCCCCGGGGCCGGTCACCCCTCGGGCCAGGTGGACTACGCCCGGGGAACACAGCCCCCGGTGCACCATTCGGGACCGCAGCAGCTTTCCGGACCGGTGGATTACCCGCGCGACGGCCAGGTTTCCGGCCCGGTCCCCGCCGGGCCGGGCAACAACGAACCGACCGTCCTGCGCAGGGCTCCCGCCGGGCCGGCCGGGTATCTGCCCGGCCACGGGTCGTACGCGAACCCGGCAGGGCCCTACGCGAACCAAGCCGCGCCTTACGTGAACCAGGCCGCGCCCTACGAGAACCCGGCCCTGCCCCGTGAGCACCCTTCCTCGCCGCTGCCGTTGCCGCCCGAAGGACGCAACAATGTGCCGCTGCTGGTGGGCGCGCTCATCGGGGTGGTCCTGGTGCTGGGCGCGGTGCTCGCGTGGGCACTGTTGTCCGGCAGGACCGGTGGCAACGATGCCGGCGGCGTCACGACGGTCACCGGTCCGGCGCAGACCACCGCGGCGTACAGCTCCATGACCACCGCGCGCACGACCGTCCCGACCACCACCCTGGTCCCGCTCACGGGCACCGTATCCAGTACGGACACACAGGGTTTCACCGCGCAGCCGCCGCGCTGCAATGCCGGCGACCCGGCCATGGCCATCGGCCGCACCGACAAATCGCGCCTGGTGGTATGCCGCACCGCGACCGGCCGTTTCTACTACAAGGGCGTCCGCATCAGCGACAACGCGGGCATTCAGCTCGACGACCCGGTGCCCGACGGCACCGGCGGCTTCACGGTCACCAATCCCACCGACGACACGCAGTACCGGATCACCGCCTACAGCCTGGTCATCACCACCGGCGGTCAGGTCGCGGCCAATGAGTCCATGATCGAATACGCCCATCGCTGAGCCTCGGCGGCCGAATTCCTTCGTGCCCGCCGAATGATGTTGTTGCTCTCAGCCGTCCGCTGAAGGCGCGGGGTGCTACGTTCGGCTGGTATCCGCCGGTGAATTGATCGGAGTTGATCGAGAATGCGCGCAGCCGTGGTGAGCAAGCTGGAAGGCCCGGAGGCCATCGAGGTTCTCGAGATTCCCGAGCCGGCGGGGTATCCGGGCGGCGTCGTCATCGACGTGCACGCGGCCGGGATCGCCTTCCCCGATGTACTCATGACCCGCGGCCTGTACCAGATGAAGCCGCCGCTGCCCTACGTCGTCGGCTGCGAGGTCGGCGGCATCGTGCGCGAGGCGCCGGAGGGCTCGCATGTGCGACCCGGCGACCGGGTGGTCGCGCTGACCCTGCTCGGCAACGCGGCCGCGGAAGTCGCGGTGGCGCCGGCGGAAATGGTCTTCAAACTGCCCGACAATGTCTCGCTGGAGTCCGGGGCGGGCGTGCTGTTCAACGACCTGACCGTGCACTTCTGCCTCCGCAACCGCGGTCGCCTGGCCCCGGGGGAGACGGTGCTGGTGCACGGCGCCGCCGGCGGCATCGGCACCTCCACGCTGCGCATGGCGCAGGCATTGGGCGCCGGGCGCGTCGTCGCCGTGGTCAGCACGGAGGAGAAGGCCGAGGTCGCGCGGGCCAACGGGGCCACCGACGTGGTGCTCACCGACGGCTGGCTGGCCGCGGTCAAGGAACTCACCGGCGGCCGCGGCGTCGACATCGTGCTCGACCCGGTCGGCGGCGACCGCTTCACCGACAGCATTCGCTCGCTGGCTTCGGCCGGGCGGCTGCTGGTGGTCGGCTTCACCGCGGGCGACATCCCCACCGTCAAGGTGAACCGCCTGCTGCTCAAGAACGTCGAGGTGGTCGGCGCGGCCTGGGGCGAGTGGGTCATGTCCCACCCGGGCTACCTGCAGGAACAGTGGGCCGAGGTGGAACCGCTGCTCGCGAACGGCAAGATCACCCCGCCGGAGCCCGTCCTCTACGCCCTCGCGCACACCGCGGAGGCGGTCTCCGCCCTCGACAAGCGCACCGCCACCGGCAAGGTCGTCGTCACCCTCCGCTGACCCGGTTCGCCCGGCGCGATCGCGCGCGCACCGCGTCCGGCTCCCGTAGCGTCACCGATCGTGAAGCTGTCCAACCGGGTGCTGAACCGGACCCTGCTCGCGCGTCAGCATCTGCTCGAGCGGTCCGGGCTCGGCGTGCACGAGCTGTGTGACCACCTCATCGGCCTGCAGGCGCAGGACATGCTGCCGCCGTTCGTCGCATTGTGGAGCCGCACAGCCGATTTCGATCCCGAGACGGTGTCGAAGGCCCTCGACGATCGGTCGCTGGTGCGAATCACCCTGATGCGCGGCACCATTCACCTGGTCACCCCGCCCGACGCGCTGCGCATCGCCCCGCACATCCAGCCCGAACTCGAAAAGATCCCCTTCCGTAAGGGTTTCAACTTCGGCGCGCTGGTCGGCCTGGATCCCGAGGAGGTGCGCGCGCAGGGGGATGAGGTACTCGGCGACGAGCCGACCCCCGCCGCGACGCTGCGCGAACACGCCGCCACCCGGTACCCGGACCGCGATACCGGCGCGATCGTGCAGGCCTGGCTCTACCAGCTCCCCGTTCTGCAGACCCCGCCCCGCGGCCGGTGGGGCGACAGCAGCCGCCCGGTCTGGTCCCGCGTGCAACCCTGGCTCGGCGCATCCCTCGACCCCGGTTATCCGCTCGAGGAACTGCTGCTGCGCTATCTGCGCGCCTTCGGCCCCGCCACCACCATGGACATGCAGACCTGGTCCAAGCTCACCGGCATGAAGAAGGCCGTCGAGAAGCTCGGCGACCGGGTCCGCACCTACACCGACGACCGCGGCCGCACCCTCTACGACGCCGCCGACGCCACCCTCGCCGACCCGGACCTGCCCGCCCCCGTCCGCCTGCTCGGCTGGTACGACAACGCCATCCTGTCCCACCAGGACCGCACCCGCATCGTCCCCGACGGCAATGCCCCGCCCCTGCGCGCCTTCGCCAACCAGGTCTCCCCGATCCTGATCGACGGCTTCCTGTCGGGCGTCTACAAGGTGTTCGCCAGGGGGGACACCGCGTCGCTGCGGATCAGCCCGCACGCCGGCTGGTCCCGCGCCGACCGGGCCGCGGTGGAGGCGGAAGCCGCTGCCCTGCTGTCCTTCTCGGAACCGGACCGCAAGCCCGTCATCGAAATCCTCGATCCCGGAGCGGACCTGCGCCCCTGACCGTGGACGCGTTCCGGATTCTCAGTGCGCGGCGCGGTACGCCGGCGCCTTGCTCGACCCGGACGGGGTGAGCGTGCGCAGCAGCGGCAGGGTGCGCTGCGGCACGACGGTGGACAACACCACCACGCTGTGCGATCGCACCACCGAGCTGGTCCGGTCGATGCTCAGCAGGACCGCCTGCAATCCGGCGTGCGAATCCGCGCCGATCCGGCACAGCACATCCCCGGTACCGGTGGTGGCGTAGGCCTCCAGCACCCCGGGGATGGCGTCGAGGCCGGTGGCGACCGCTTCCAGCGCACCCTGCGCGATCTCCAGCGTCACGAACGCCTGCACATCGAAACCGGCCGCGGTGACATCGATCTGCGGATCGTAGGAGGAGATCACCCCCGCCTCCTCCATGCGCGCGATGCGCGACTGCACGGTGGCGCGGGCGACCCGGGTGCGGCGGGAGAGTTCCAGAATGCCCGCCTTCTGGTACTCGTGCATGGCGGTGAGGATGGCCAGATCCAGCTCATCCAGCCGGGCGGGCGTGCGGGCCATGGCGGAACCTCCGCTCGTGAGTTCGCTGCTATTCAAATTGTCCAGCACCCGGCGGCAGATGGTGGTGCAATTCACCAGAGTGTCCAGTGGAATTCGGCGATATTGCCTAGTCGCGCCGCTGGGCCTTTCCTGGGCACATGAGCATCGACGCAGGACACCACGGCAGCGCCCACGCCCGCCCCGGGTTCGCTCGGGCCCGATCCGGCGACCTGCCCGGCGACGACGAACTCCGCCGCCTCGTCGGCCTGGTGGACCACGATGCCGCCGCCGACCCGTTCCCCGTGCTGGGCTGGGACGCCATCGTCTGGGTGGTCGGCAATGCCACCCAGACCGCGCACTACCTCCAGTCCGCCTTCGGCATGCGGCTGGAGGCCTACTCGGGTCCCGAAACCGGCAATCGTGACCACAAGGCGTTCGCGCTGCGCAGCGGCGGCGCCCGATTCGTCGTCAAGGGTGCGGTGGATCCGGCCAGTCCGCTTGTCGCACACCACGATCTGCACGGAGACGGGGTGGTGGACATCGCGCTCGAGGTCCCGGACGTGGACCGCTGCATCCGCCGCGCCCGCGCCCAGGGCGCCACGGTGCTGGTCGAACCGCACGACGAGACCGACGACTACGGCACCGTCCGTACCGCCGCCATCGCCACCTACGGCGACACCCGGCACACTCTCGTCGACCGCTCCCGCTACTACGGCCCCTACCTGCCCGGCTACACCCCGCGCCGCTCCGCCTACGCCCCGCGGG
Organism: Nocardia sp. NPDC051981; assembly: GCF_040680715.1. Lineage (NCBI taxonomy): Bacteria > Bacillati > Actinomycetota > Actinomycetes > Mycobacteriales > Nocardiaceae > Nocardia > Nocardia sp. NPDC051981. Next base: position 28,156 of record NZ_JBFAXK010000008.1, read on the forward strand.
CCGGGCAACCCCGGCGTATCTTCCAGGCCATCGACCACGTGGTCGGCAATGTGGAACTCGGGCGTATGGACGAATGGGTCGAGTTCTACCGGCGCGTCATGGGTTTCGAGAACATGGCCGAATTCGTCGGCGACGACATCGCCACCGAGTACTCCGCCCTGATGAGCAAGGTGGTGGCCAATGGCAACCACCGGGTCAAGTTCCCGCTCAATGAACCCGCCCCCAGCCGCAAGCGCTCCCAGATCGACGAGTACCTCGAGTTCTACCGCGGCCCCGGTGTCCAGCACATCGCGCTGGCGACCGGCGACATCCTCGCCGCCGTCGACGTGCTGCGCCGCGAGGGCATCGAATTCCTCGACACCCCCGACAGCTACTACGAGGACCCGGAACTGCGCGCCCGCATCGGCCACGTCCGCGTCCCGGTCGCCGAACTGCAGCGCCGCGGCATCCTGGTCGACCGCGACGAGGACGGCTACCTGCTGCAGATCTTCTGCAAGCCCATCACCGACCGGCCCACCGTCTTCTTCGAGCTGATCGAACGCCACGGCTCCCTCGGCTTCGGCAAAGGCAACTTCAAGGCGCTCTTCCAGGCGATAGAACGTGAACAGGAGGCACGCGGAAACCTCTGAGCTGTCTCCAATTTGCCCTCCGCTGCGCTCCGGGCGGGTTCGCGGCGCTGGAGGTCTCCTCCAAGGCGCCGGTCTATGGGGCCGTTCACTCCAAGCGCGGGGAGGCGGAGCGCAGTCCAGACCGAGACGCGCCGCGAACCATGGGGTTTCGCTATCCGTGCAACGGCTGCTCCTGGCTGCGCACAGTAGAGTCGGGTCCATGCGAATGGCGTCCGCGGTTGTCACGGGGTTGAGCCTCGCGCTGCTGGTGTCGGCGTGTGGGGGGAAGAGCGATTCCGGCGACGAACCGGGGTTCAAACCGCCGCAGAAGGTGGCGGCGCTGGGCCCGTTCGTCGGGGAATGCGGCCACCTCACCGACGACGAGGTACGCGACCTGGGTGGGCTCGGCACCCTCACCACCGTCTTCAAGAACTCGACCGGCTGCAACTGGCAGGCCGGCGGAATCAGTTCCTCCAGCGTCACTTTCGCCTCCTACCGCGGCAGCCCCATCGATCGCGAGAAGGCGTGGGTCGCCAGCGTGGGCCGCACTCCGGACACCATCGAGGTGGGCGGGAAGAAGGGCTTCCAGGCCCTCGACCCCAGCAACGCCGTCTGCGATCTCGCGGTGCAGCTGGACGACGACTTCTTCGAATGGTCCATCTCCTACGGCGTATTCAGCAGCGGCAACCTCGGCAACCCGTGTGACCGCACCCGCAAGATGGCCGAACTGACCGTGCAGCGGCTCGGATGAGGGGGACCGGAATGTCAGGTCGATCCAGGCGGGTGCGCGGCGCGATCGCCCTCTCGGTGCTGGCCCTGACCGCCGCGCTGGGCGGCTGCGGCAAGACCGTCCCCGGCAGCGCGCTGCCCGCGGGCGGCACCACCGGAACCAGTACCGGCGGAACCTCGCGCATCAACACCAATTTCGACAAGCTGCTGCGCGAATGCCAGGTGGTCGCCCAGGACGACATCGCGAAATCGGTGGGCGACAACATGTATGTGGAGCCGTCCTTCAATGGCGCGGTCTGCATGTGGAACCTCACCGGCGGCACCGCCGGCAGCGGCATGGTCACCCTCAGCTGGTACGAGCTGGGCTCGCTCAACAACGAGAAGCAGAACAACGACCGCCTGAAGTATGTGACCAACGACATAACCGTGCAGGGCCGCCGCTCGGTGGAAACCCGCCGTCCGAATGATCCGGACTCCTGCGGCGTGAGCGCGCCGGCCGCGGATACCGGTATCGTCGGCTGGTGGGTCAACTACCGCAGCGGATCTCAGCATGCGGACCCCTGCGATGCGGCGCGCAAGCTGGTCGAGTTGACGTTGAACCTGGCTCGATAACGGCTCTACCAGCCCCGGTGGGGGGACCCTCTTTTGCCCCCGAAAGAGCCGACGAGTATCGTGGACCGCTGTGCCCGGAGCATGCGGGCAAGTTGATGTGCAGTACGTAGGCCAGCGAGAGCGGCTGACCGTTTCAGCATGCCTTGAAAAAGGCCTCTGAACTGTGCACGACACGCCCGACCTCGTGGAGACGAAATGCCATGAGAACAGGGCGGAAAGCTCGAATGACAAAGACATGAAGTTCCAGACACCTGGTTACTAAAAGGAAAGCCGGTCTATGCCAACCATCAACCAGCTGGTCCGCAAGGGTCGCCGCGACAAGGTCGCCAAGACCAAGACTGCGGCCCTCAAGGGGAGCCCGCAGCGTCGTGGCGTGTGCACCCGCGTGTACACCACGACCCCGAAGAAGCCGAACTCCGCGCTGCGTAAGGTCGCGCGTGTTCGCCTGACCAGCGCGGTCGAGGTCACGGCTTACATCCCCGGTGAGGGCCACAACCTGCAGGAGCACTCGATGGTGCTCGTCCGCGGCGGTCGTGTGAAGGACCTCCCGGGTGTGCGCTACAAGATCATCCGCGGCTCGCTCGACACCCAGGGTGTCAAGAACCGCAAGCAGGCCCGCAGCCGCTACGGCGCCAAGAAGGAGAAGAGCTAATGCCGCGTAAGGGTCCCGCTCCCAAGCGTCCCCTGATCAACGACCCGGTCTACGGCTCGCCCCTGGTGACGCAGCTGGTCAACAAGATCCTGCTGGACGGCAAGAAGTCCACCGCCGAGCGCATCGTCTACGGCGCCCTTGAGCAGGCTCGTGAGAAGACCGGCACCGACCCGGTCGTCACCCTCAAGCGCGCGCTCGACAACGTCAAGCCCGCCCTCGAGGTGAAGCCCCGCCGCGTCGGTGGCGCCACCTACCAGGTGCCGGTCGAGGTTCGCCCCGGCCGCGCCAACACCCTGGCGCTGCGCTGGCTGGTCAACTACTCCCGCGCTCGTCGCGAGAAGACCATGATCGAGCGTCTGGCCAACGAGCTGCTGGACGCCAGCAACGGCCTGGGCGCTTCGGTGAAGCGTCGCGAGGACACCCACAAGATGGCCGAGTCCAACCGGGCCTTCGCGCACTACCGCTGGTGACCTGTGGCCCGGCCCTCCGTTCGGAAGTGCCGGGAGACGAGTCACATGTCGGGCGCGACAGCTGAGCTGTTCCAAGCGAGGCACCCACGCGTCGCGCCCGACGTTGACACCGAGGGCTTCGGAGAACTCGAGGCCTATCCCGTTGAATCCCAACTAGCTACGAGCGGGGAAGATTTCCGTGGCACAGGACGTGCTCACCGACCTGCACAAGGTCCGCAACATCGGCATCATGGCCCACATCGATGCCGGTAAGACGACGACTACCGAACGCATTCTCTTCTACACCGGTATCACTTACAAGATCGGTGAGGTGCACGACGGCGCCGCCACCATGGACTGGATGGCGCAGGAGCAGGAACGCGGCATCACCATCACGTCGGCCGCGACGACCTGTTTCTGGAAAGACAACCAGATCAACATCATCGACACTCCCGGCCACGTGGACTTCACGGTCGAGGTCGAGCGCTCGCTGCGCGTCCTCGACGGCGCCGTCGCGGTGTTCGATGGCAAGGAAGGCGTCGAGCCGCAGTCCGAGCAGGTGTGGCGACAGGCCGACAAGTACGACGTCCCGCGCATCTGCTTCGTCAACAAGATGGACAAGCTGGGCGCCGACTTCTACTTCACCGTCCAGACCATCAAGGACCGCCTGGGCGCGAAGCCGCTGGTCATCCAGCTGCCGATCGGCGCCGAGGACACCTTCGAGGGCATCGTCGACCTGGTCGAGAACAATGCCAAGGTCTGGCGGGGCGAGACCAAGCTCGGTGAGCAGTACGAGGTCGTCGAGATCCCGGCCGATCTGAAGGACCGCGCCGAGCAGTACCGCCAGGAGCTGCTCGAGACCGTCGCCGAGTCCGATGAGGCCCTGCTGGAGAAGTTCTTCGGCGGCGAGGAGCTCTCGGTCGAGGAGATCAAGGGCGCCATCCGCAAGATGACCGTGAACTCGGAGCTCTACCCGGTGCTCTGCGGTTCGGCGTTCAAGAACAAGGGCGTGCAGCCCATGCTCGACGCCGTCATCGACTACCTGCCGTCCCCGCTGGACGTCGAGTCCGTGCACGGTCACGTGCCGGGCAAGGAGGACGAGGTCCTCACCCGCAAGCCGAGCTCGGACGAGCCGTTCGCGGCGCTGGCGTTCAAGATCGCCACCCACCCGTTCTTCGGCAAGCTGACCTACGTCCGCGTGTACTCGGGCAAGGTCGACTCCGGCGCCCAGGTCATCAACGCGACCAAGGGCAAGAAGGAGCGTCTGGGCAAGCTGTTCCAGATGCACTCCAACAAGGAGAACCCGGTTTCCGAGGGTGTGGCCGGCCACATCTACGCGGTCATCGGTCTGAAGGACACGACCACGGGTGACACCCTGTGCGATCCGCAGAACCAGATCGTGCTCGAGTCCATGACCTTCCCGGACCCGGTCATCGAGGTGGCCATCGAGCCGAAGACCAAGGCCGACCAGGAGAAGCTGGGCGTCGCGATCCAGAAGTTCGCGGAGGAGGACCCCACCTTCAACGTGAAGCTGGACCAGGAGACCGGCCAGACCGTCATCGGCGGTATGGGCGAGCTGCAGCTCGACATCTACGTGGACCGCATGAAGCGCGAGTTCAAGGTCGAGGCCAACATCGGCAAGCCGCAGGTGGCGTACCGCGAGACCATCACCAAGAAGGTCGAGAAGCTCGAGTACACCCACAAGAAGCAGACCGGTGGCTCGGGTCAGTTCGCCCGCGTGATCATCGGCCTGGAGCCCTTTGTGGGCGAGGACGGCGCGACGTACGAGTTCGAGAACAAGGTCACCGGTGGCCGCGTTCCGCGTGAGTACATCCCGTCGGTCGACGCCGGTGCGCAGGATGCCATGCAGTACGGTGTCCTCGCCGGATTCCCGCTGGTCAACATGAAGGTCTCGCTGCTCGACGGCGCCTACCACGAGGTCGACTCCTCGGAAATGGCGTTCAAGATCGCCGGCGCGATGGCCCTCAAGGAAGCGGCCCGCAAGGCCGGTCCGGTGATCCTCGAGCCGCTCATGGCTGTCGAGGTCACCACGCCCGAGGATTACATGGGCGAAGTGATCGGCGACCTGAACTCCCGCCGTGGCCAGATCCAGGCCATGGAGGAACGCAGTGGTGCCCGTGTCGTCAAGGCGCTGGTTCCGCTCTCGGAGATGTTCGGCTACATCGGTGACCTGCGGTCGAAGACCCAGGGCCGAGCGAACTTCTCGATGGTGTTCGATTCGTACGCGGAGGTTCCGGCCAACGTGTCGAAGGAGATCATCGCCAAGGCGACCGGCGAGTAAATCGCTGCGGGACGGGTTTGCGAGAATCCGTCCCGAGTCGGTCGTCTGAACGACCCCCTGTAAGAAAAAACCGCACTGCTGCAAAAGCAACGCACTAACTAGTCCAGGAGGACAACAGTGGCGAAGGCGAAGTTCGAGCGGACGAAGCCCCACGTCAACATCGGCACCATTGGTCACGTCGACCACGGCAAGACCACGCTGACTGCCGCGATCACCAAGGTGCTGGCTGACACCTACCCGGACGTGAACGCTGCGTTCGCGTTCGACCAGATCGACAAGGCGCCGGAGGAGAAGGCTCGTGGTATCACGATCAACATCTCCCACGTCGAGTACCAGACCGAGAAGCGCCACTACGCGCACGTCGACGCCCCCGGTCACGCGGACTACATCAAGAACATGATCACCGGTGCCGCCCAGATGGACGGCGCGATCCTGGTCGTGGCCGCCACCGACGGCCCGATGCCGCAGACCCGTGAGCACGTGCTGCTCGCCCGCCAGGTCGGCGTGCCCTACATCCTGGTCGCGCTGAACAAGTCCGACATGGTCGACGACGAGGAAATCCTCGAGCTCGTCGAGATGGAGGTCCGCGAGCTGCTGGCTTCGCAGGAGTTCGACGAGGATGCCCCCGTCGTGCGCGTGTCCGGCCTGAAGGCGCTCGAGGGCGACCCGAAGTGGACCCAGTCCGTGCTGGAGCTCATGAACGCCGTCGACGAGTCGATCCCGGACCCGGTCCGTGAGACCGACAAGCCGTTCCTGATGCCGATCGAGGACGTCTTCACGATCACCGGTCGTGGCACCGTCGTCACCGGTCGTATCGAGCGCGGTGTGATCAACGTGAACGAGGAAGTCGAGATCGTCGGCATCCGCGAGAAGTCGCAGAAGACCACCATCACCGGTGTCGAGATGTTCCGCAAGCTGCTGGACCAGGGCCAGGCGGGCGACAACGTCGGTCTGCTGGTTCGTGGTCTGAAGCGTGACGACGTCGAGCGTGGTCAGGTAGTCGTGAAGCCGGGCACCACCACCCCGCACACCGAGTTCGAGGGCCAGGCGTACATCCTGTCGAAGGACGAGGGTGGCCGCCACACCCCGTTCTTCAACAACTACCGCCCGCAGTTCTACTTCCGTACCACCGACGTGACCGGCGTCGTGACCCTCCCCGAGGGCACCGAGATGGTCATGCCGGGCGACAACACCGAGATGAGCGTCAAGCTCATCCAGCCGGTCGCCATGGACGAGGGCCTGCGTTTCGCGATCCGTGAGGGTGGCCGCACCGTCGGTGCCGGTCGCGTCACCAAGATCATCAAGTGATTTTCCGAAATCACTGGTGATTCTCTGAATCGCTGACGAACGGCGCCGCTCCGAAAGGAGCGGCGCCGTTTGCGTTTTGGATGGCGAAAGGGCCGTTCCCGGTGTGGGAACGGCCCTTTCGCCGTGTTCGGAGATCCGCGCGTCAGGATATGGTGAGCCGGTCCGCGGCCGTGGCGCCGAGCAGGCGGCCGGATTCGAAAGCGGCTGCGGCCGTGGGGAGTTGGGCGGTACGGCCGGAGGCGAGTACGCGGACGGTGCCGGCGCCCGCAGTGGGGCGGTCGAGGGCGTCCATGCGGCGCAGGGTTTGGCCGGCGACGGCTTCGGCGCTGTCGAAGACGCGGACGCCCGGGGGGAGGGCGGTGAGGATGTCGTCCAGGACGAGGGGGTAGTGGGTGCAGCCGAGGACGATGCCCTCGGTATCGGCGGGGGTGCGGGCGGCGGCGTCGGCGATGGCCTCGGCGATGACGGGGAGGTCGCCGCGGTCGATGGCGTCGGCCAGGCCGTGGCAGGCGACACCGGTGATGTCGGCGTCGCCGCCGAAGCGGGCGATGAGGTCGGCCTGGTAGGCGCTGGCGGTGGTGGCCGCGGTCGCCCAGACCGCCACCTTCCGGCAGGCCGCGGCGGCGGGTTTGATGGCGGGCACGGTGCCGATGACCGGCACCCCGGGGCCGACCATGGTGCGGACGTGTTCGAGGGCCTGCACGCTGGCGGTATTGCAGGGCAGCACGATGACTTCCGCGCCCTCGCCCAGGGCGAGGCGCGCGGTGTCCAGTACCCGGTCGATGACCCACTGCTCGGGTTTGGGTCCCCACGGCGCGCCGTCGGGGTCGTTGAGCAGCAGCAGGTCGAGATCGGGCCGCAGCTTCCGCAACCAGGCGGCCGTGGGGAGCAGCCCCAGTCCGGAGTCGATGAGCGCGACGATCACACCCTGCACGGTAGTGAAGGAACCGCCTCCGCCGCGAACCGCGGGTCGAAAAACCGCGTGGGCGTGGCGTAGCCGACCGCGGCGGAGAGCCCTCAGCCGACCGCGGTAGAGAAGCTCAGCCGACCGTCGCCGACGGGCGCAGGGTCGCGGCGAGCTGGGCGCGGGCCTTCATGACCTTGCCGGCCATGCTCGCGCCGACGACCGCGACGAGTTCGCCGCCGCGCAGGTAGTGGGCGAGGAACTTGCGCCCCTTGTCCTCGACGATCTGCACCTCGTCGGCGAGCGCCGGGATGCCGAGCACCTGGATCTTCATGTCGTACTGGTCGCTCCACACGTAGGGCACCTGCACCTCGGTGGACGGGTCGGCGCCCAGCAGCGCGGCGGCCAGCAGCTGGGCCTGCTCACCGGCATTGGTCCAGTGTTCGACGCGCTTGTTGCGGCCGCTCGCGTGCGGCCAGGCGGCCACGTCGCCGACCGCCCAGACGCCCGGGACGCTGGTGCGTCCGGTGTCGTCGGTGAGGACGCCGCCGCCCTCGGCGGGCGCGGCCAGCGGGATGCCGGAGTCGTCGAGCCAGCCGGTCACGGGCACCGATCCGATGCCGATGACCACCAGGTCGGCGCCGATCACGCTGCCGTCGGTCAGTCGCACGCCGCGGACGCTGTCGCCCTCGGTGGCAAGCGATTCCACGCCGATCCCGCACCGCAGTTCGACGCCCTCGGTTGCGTGGAGCCGTGCCACCAGCGCGCCGACCTGCTCGCCGAGTGCGGCGAACAGGGGAGTGGGCTGGGGTTCGACGATGGTCACCGCGAGGCCGCGGGACCGGAAGCTGGCGGCCAGTTCGCAGCCGATGAAGCCCGCGCCGACGATGACGGCCTTGCGTGCGCTGCCGAGGTGTTCGCGCAGGGCGTGGGCGTCGGAGTGCGAGCGGAGCACGTGGACGCCGGCGACCTCGGGCAGACCCGGGATTCGACGCGGCCGCAAACCCGTGGCGATCACGAGGGCGTCGTATCCGGCTTCGCTGCCGTCGGAGAGCCGGACCCGCCGGGCGGCGGTGTCGACGCCGGTGGCGGCGACTCCCAGCCGCAGCCGGATCTGCTGTTCGGTGAAGAATTCCGCGGGCCGCAGGGCGGTGTCGTCGGTTTCGCCGCGCACGTACTGTTTGGACAGCGGCGGCCGGTCGTAGGGCGCGCGGTTCTCGTCGCCCAGCAGGGTGAGTTCGCCGGTGTAACCCCCACGTCGCAGCTCTTCGGCCGTGCGCAGTCCCGCGAGGCCCGCGCCGACAATTAGAACGTGTTCTACCGAGTGCGACATGCGCCAACCATAGCGGTTCCCGAGGTTCTGCGCCGACGTGTCGACCGTCACACCCGAGATGCGGCCCAATCGTATCCGGCCATTTATTGATCGGGCAGTCAATCAGGAATACAACGAGATCAGAACATATTCCCTGGCCTTTCAAAGGAGGCATTCCATGTTCACCGTGAGTCGCGCGGAGCAGGCCATGACGGTCGTGCTCGGCGCAATCGCCGCGCTGTCCCCGATCTGGGTGGCGCACAGCAACCGCGCACTGTGGACCCTCGTGGTGCTCGGCGTGCTGGTCGCACTCGCGGGCCTGGCGCAGATCGCGGAAATGGCGACCGGCATGGTCGGCTACGCGCTCGGCGTGCTGGGCGTCCTGATGTTCATCTCCCCGTGGGTGATGAACTTCCACTCCTACAGCGGCGCATCCTGGGTCGCGTGGATCGTGGGTGCGTTGACGGTCGTGGTCGCGCTGGCTGAGATGCCCGAGGTGTCGGGCCGCTTCGGCGCGGCGGCGCATCACTGACCGATTCGCGGCGTGCCGGCCTCGGCTCTCCGTGTGATCACGGGTGCACAGCCCTCGTGAGCATGGGAGACGCGGCGAGGCCGGCGGGTCCGCGCGTTATGCTTGTCGTCTACGTCCGCCGACCGGTGGCGGCCGCCTCCGCGTCGAAGCGTGAGGAGGAAGTCGAGCAGTGCCCACATCACGTAGGGCGGAATCGGATTCGCCGCGCACAGCAGAGTCTGAACTGCTGCGCAATGTGGGACCCGTGCCCCGCCGGGTGGGGCGTCGTCGCAGCAAGAAGGTCGACGGTGACGCTCGCCAGCTCATCCTGGATGCCGCTGAAAGGCTTTTCGCGGCCCATGGATTCGACGCGACTCCCACGGCGTCCATCGCCGAGGAGGCCGGGGTGCCCAAGGGCCTGATCTTCTACTACTTCCCGACCAAGGGCGCCATTCTGTCGGCGCTCATGGCCGAGCGGGTCCCCTCGCAGCCGCTGGATATCGAGTCGGTGGTGGTGCCGGGTGATCCGGCCAAGAGCCTGGTCAATATGGATGCCGCGCTGAATCTGCGCGAGAACAATTCCTCGGTGCTGCGGGTGATCATGTGGCGCGAGGCCGATACCCACCCGGATGTGCGGAAACAATTGCGCCGCATGCGGGATCAGTTGCTGGACGCGACGGCGCGGGTGCTGGCGGCGAGCGCGCCGGCCCCGGTGCAGCCGGGGACATTGCGGGCGTGTGCGGCGGCGTGGGTGTCCGCGATGCTGGCCATCGCGAGTACGGATCGGTTGCACGCCCTGGACGGGGTGCCGCTGCCGACGGCCGACGAGATTCTGAATGTGGCGCAGGTGGTGGCGGCGGGCATGACCCACCTGGGTTGAGCCGGTGGGAACCCGGAGCGACCGCAGAATGTTTGCTGGCGTGTCGCTGTTTCTTCTGAAGAACTCCCGAACCACACTCGTTGTGGGGTAATCGTCTGATTCCCACTGCGAAGTTAGTGGAGGACCTGATGAATGCCAAGTTGTTGCTGCGTGGTTTCGGAATCCTGGCGGCGGGTCTGGTGCTCGCGGGCACGACGCCCGCGGCGCACGCGGATCCGATCTATCCCGCGCCCGACCCGGACCCGTTCTACGCGCAACCGGCCGACATCGCCGACCATGATCCGGGCGACGTGCTGGCGGTGCGGCCGATGCCGCCGCTGCTGATATTTCCCGCGGCCACAGTCACGATGGTGAAATTCCGGTCCACGAGTTCCGAGGGCGCTCCGATCGCGGCGGTCACCACGGTGCTCACCCCGCGCGAGCACCAGCCGGACGGGCCGCTGCTGTCGTATCAGCACATCATCAACGGCCTGGGCACCGAATGCGCGGTGTCGCGGGTGCTGTACACCAACGACCCGAATCTGCAGGTGCGCGAGGCGGTCGCGTTGAATGTGGCGCTGCGGCGCGGCTGGTCGGTGGCGCTGCCGGATCATCTGGGCCCGAATTCCGCCTACGGTGCGGCCAGATTGGGCGGGATGATCACCCTGGACGGTATTCGCGCGGCGAAGCGGCTGCCGGAATTGGCGTTGGCGAACAGCCGGGTGGCGATGGCCGGATATTCCGGCGGCGGCATGGCGACCGCGTGGGCGGCGGCGCTCGCGCCCCGCTACGCGCCGGAGTTGGAGATCGCGGGCGCGGCCACGGGCGGCGTGCCGATGAATCTGGTGAAGATGGTGAACGCCCTTGGTCTGCAACCACATCCGGCGTTCGGGCTGGCGATGGCGGCGGCCATCGGATTGGAGCGGGAGTATCCGGACCGGTTGCCGATCAGCACCCAGATGAATACGGCCGGCCTGGCGGCGCGCAATGCCATGGCCAATGGCTGCACCAATCAGATCATGGCGATCGGCGCCGGGCACAGTGCGCGCGAATTCGCGGCCAGCACCGCGCTGATCGACGATCCGGCGGTGATGTCGGTGCTGCGGGAGAACAGCCTGGAGCTGTACGACGGGGTGCCGAATACACCCATCTTCGAATGGCATTCGCCGAGTGATCCGCTGATTCCGGTGGACGCCATCGTGAATACCGATCATCGCTATTGCGCGGCCGGGGTGCGACTGGATATGGATATGAATCAGTCCCCGGAACATCTGTCGGCGGCGGTGCTGGGTCTGCCCGCCGCACTGTGGTGGATCGACGCGCGGTTGCGCGGCGAACCCGCTCCGAGCAATTGCTGAGCGGCGTCAACACCCCAATACTGTTGATCGTGAGCCGGTTTCGCGGTGACCGTGCGCACGCCCCGGCCCCAGCCCGAGTCGCACCCCTTCCCCCGGGCCGGTAAGAATGTCGGCCATGGATGCCGATTTCACCACCGGCCCGGGGGATTCGCGCCCCGCGCGCCAGCCGGGCTACCGACTCACCCATCCCGATACCCCGTCACCGGGCACGTCGCCGAACCCGGTGCTGACCGGCATCGACACCGGCAGTTACGCCGGCCCGGGCCGAAATGGCCAGGAGCAGGCCGTGCAGTGGTCGACCGCGCCCGTAACCCTGCGCGCCACACCGGAACCCGATGCGCTGCCGCGCCGGATCGCCCCCGATCTGCCGCAGCGCACCGCGGACCCGGAGGCGGTGGCCGCCCGGCTCGCCGCCGACGGCGAGCCGTTCTCGGCTCGGATCACCACCGACAGCGAACCGCTCGCGATGCCCGCCACCAATGGCGAGCCCTTCGCCGCAGGACCCGCCACCAATGGCGAGCCCTACGCGGTACGACCCGCCACCAACGGGTCGCCCTACGCCCGATCCATGTCCGACAGCGGATCGTTCACCAGTGCCGCCGTCGAGAGCGAGCCCTACGCGGCGGCGCCCGTGGCGGACAACGAGACGATCGCCGCGCGCCCCGCGGCCAATGGCTCGCCGTTCGCGGCCCATTCCGGTGTGCACGAGGATGTATTCGCGGCAAGCCGTCCCGCCGACCTCGAGGCTCCCACCGGTCGCCGGCACGCGCCGGACCCCGAGCCGCCGGCCCGGTTGGAGAGCCCCGCCCGCTTGGAGAGCCCGGCCCGCATGGAGACCCCCGCCCGCATGGAAGACCTGGAGGCCGTCGCGGCCTCGCTGCGGGAGAGCGCGCCCGCTTCGCCGGCCGAGCCCGAGCGTCCGGCGAGCGTCAAGTCCCGGCGGCGCGCCGCCCCGGAACCAGCTGTGGCGCAGCAGGATTCGACCCAGGCCCAGACCAAGGCCGGCGCCGAGTTCCGGACCGGCGACGCCACCATCGATCTGCACCACATCATGCGGCTGCTGGTGGCCAGCCATGATCTGGACGTGGCCGCGGCGGCGGTCGAATCCGGCGAGATCACCGTCGCCGAACTGGCCGACGTCGCGCGGCGCACTCGCACGGCCGCCGTGGAATTGGTGGCGGCCTGGTACGGCGGAGCGGATCACATGCGGAAATTCGGCGAGGTGCTGTTACAGGCCGCGGCTGAAACCGCTTGATAGAGATCTAGGATTCGATCGACAGACTTCTCCGGCTCACGGACGCAGGAGGCGCGATGAGCGGAACCGGCGTGCCGTCGAAAACCCTGACGGCGGCCGCGGTACAGGCGGAATTGGCGGCCTTCGCCGATCCGGCCGACGCGGTGCATCTGCAACGGTTCTTCAAAACCGGGCCGGGTGAGTACGGGGAAGGGGATGTATTCATCGGCGTCCGGGTTCCGCGGACCCGGAAGGCGATGAAACAATTTGCCGGCCTGCCGCTTTCGGAGATCGATCTGTTGCTCGACAGTCCGGTGCACGAGCACCGGCTGGCCGGATTGGTGATTCTGAACGGCGAAATGGCCAGGGCGACACGCAAACGCGGGAGCGGGACGCACAATCGCGGCGGTGGTGCGGCGCGACAACGGGAGATCGTCGATCTGTATGTTTCGGCCGTGCGCCGCGGCCGGGTGAACAACTGGGATCTGGTGGATTCCTCGGCCGAGTTCATTCTCGGCCCGTGGCTGTCGGAACGTCCCCGGGACCTGCTCGACGAATTCGCATCGGGGGATTCGCTCTGGGAGCGGCGGGTGGCCTTGCTGACCACATTCGCGTTCATCAAGCAGGGCGATACCGTGACCACGCTCGAGCTGTGTGAACGTCTGCTCTCCGATCGCCGCGATCTGATCCAGAAGGCGGTGGGCTGGATGCTGCGGGAGATCGGCAAGCGGGTGGATTCCGCGATTCTCACCGGATTTCTGGACGCGCACGCGGCGAATATGGGCCGTACCGCACTGAGTTACGCGACCGAGCATCTCGCTCCCGAAGAGCGGGCGAAGTACCGCGCGCAGCGGTGATCCGTGGGTGAAACGGGCCCGGCAGCTGACGCTGCCGGATTGCTGTGACGAACCACTCGGTCAGTTCGCGCTGAGTGTTCATCCTGTGTTCAGTTTACGTTTACTTGGCGAGATCAGTCTGTGATCAGTCGGTGAAGGCCGATACCAGCTCGAAATGAGCCGGTGACTACCACGCAGAGACCGCCGCCTTCGGCGGGAGCGTGACTGAACGGTGATAGCTGGGAAATATCCCAGATCTCGTTCCGCCACTTGCACATCACAACCCATGCAGTGCATCGGCGAGTCCCTCCGGGTGCCCGCCGTGGTGAGCTCTGCGCCTGTAATCACCATGATGATCAAACGAAACCTGTTCGCCCAGCCCGTCAAGACCATCACCGGCGCAGCCGCCGCGGCCCTGGCCGTCTCGGCCGTGATCGCCGCCGGTCCGGCCGCCGCCGACGTCAACGGCGTCCCGCCCCAGTTCCAGGCCACCGCTCAGCAGGTCCAGCAGCAGGCCATCCAGCTCGACAACGGTCTCCCCGCTGCGCAGCAGGACCAGATCCGTCAGGTCGTCCAGGGCCTCCCGGCCCCGCTCAACCAGGTCCTTCCCCCGGCTTTCGCCAACGACCTGAACGGCTGGATCCAGAATGCCCTCTTCGTCATGGGCCAGCACGGCATCCCCGGCAGCTACGACGGCATCTTCCGCAACATCCAGCGTGAGTCGGGTGGCAACCCGCAGGCCATCAACCTGTACGACTCCAACGCCGCCGCGGGCATCCCGTCCAAGGGGCTGATGCAGGTGATCGATCCCACCTTCCAGGCGTACCACGTCGACGGGACGTCCTGGGACATCTACGACCCGGTCGCCAACATCACCGCCGCCTGCAACTACGCGGCGCACCGCTACGGCTCCATCGACAACGTCTTCTCGGCGTACTAGGCAGCACCGACTTTTCGGTTGCTCTCCGGGGTTCAACGCCGCACCCCTCGAATAAGAATGTGGCCGTCGCGTTTTCGACGCGGCGGCCACATTTCGCTTTTCGCGGGCTTGTCAGAACTGGATCTTCAGGTGATCCGTCACCGGGCGGGCCTGGCAGCCGAGGATGTAGCCGTTGGCGATGTCCTCGGGGTCGAGGATTTCGGCGTTCTCCATTTCCACTTCGCCTTCGAGGACGGTGCAGGCGCAGGAGCCGCATTCGCCTTCGAGGCAGGAGTAGGGGACGTCGAGGCCCTTGGCGAGCATGATGTCGACCAGGGTCTGGCTGCGGGGCCAGGTCATCTCGTGGGTTTCGCCGTCGAGTTCGACCTCGACGCTGGCGGCGTCGGCGGCTTCCTCGGCGGTGATCTCGCTCGGGGCGACCTCCGCGAAGGGATCGCCGGAGAGCGAGTTGAAGACCTCGGCATGGGTGCGGTTGCGGGGCATGCCGAGCTGGCCGAGGGCGTCGTGGACGCGGTCCATGAACGGCTTGGGGCCGCACATGAACGCCTCGTGCGCGACGTAGGGCGCGACCAGGGTGGCGAGGGCGTCGGCGGTGGGCAGGCCCTGCAGGTGCTCGAGCCAGTGGATCACGACCAGCCGCTGCGGGTGCTTGTCGGCCAGCTCGCGCAGTTCCCGGGCGAAGATGACCGAGTCGTGGTCGCGGTTGGCGTAGACGACCACGATGCGGCCGTTGCCGCGGGCCAGCGCCGACTTGAGGATGGACATCACCGGGGTGATGCCGCTGCCCGCCGCGAACAGCAGCAGGTCCTCGTCGAGGTTCTTGGGGGTGAAGACGCCCGAGGGCGGCAGCACCTCGAGCGAGTCGCCGGCTTGCACGTTGTCGCACACCCAGTTCGACGCGTACCCGTCGACGGTGCGCTTGATGGTCACCTTGGGCTTGTCGTCGGTGTGCGGCGAGCTGGCCAGCGAGTAGCAGCGGGCGACGGACCCGGTGAGGTCGCTGGGGATGCGCAGGGTCAGGAACTGGCCCGGCTGGTAGGTGAAGCGCTCACGCAGATCCTCGGGCACGTCGAATACCAGCGAGCAGGAGTCGGCCGTCTCGTTGATGACCGCGGAGACCCGCAGCACGGCCGATCGCGAGCTGTGCGGTACGTCGACGGTGGTCATAGTGTCCTCTCGAACCCGGCGGTGCTGGGCAGCCGGTGCAGTCTACCTAAACTAGAACGTGTTCTAGTTTGACTATACGTGGCCGTCCCGCTGCCGGACAAGCTGAGCTTCCAGGCCCGCGATCAGCACGTCCATCGAGAAGTCGTAGGAGTACTTGCCGCGGAGATCCGCCAGGTGTTTGGTGGCGCGTTCCACCGCCTCCGGAAGCACCCGGTCCAGCAGGCCCGCCCGATCACGCGGGTTCACCTTCGAGCGCCCGAACAGATAGGTGTGGATGGTGGCATAGGCGGAGAGCACATTGCGCTCGTCGAAACCGGCGTCGAAGAGGATTTCCATGACGGCGGCGATCAGGTCCAGCTGTTTGCCGAGCATCTGCTCGATCAACACGTCGCCGAGACCCGGGTGCTTGCGCAATTTCTCGTCGATCTGGTCGATCAGATCCCGCAAGCGCATTTGCCACGTGCCGAATTCGGGTGGCGGCTTGCGCACGCCGGTGAGGGCGGCGGTGGCGACCAGATCGAGTAGCTCGCGCTTGTCGGCGACGTAGTAATAGGGGGCCATCGGCGAAACTCCGAGTTCGCGGGAGAGCCGTCGCATGGACAGCTTCTCCACACCGTCCTGCCGGACCACCCGGAGGGCGGCCTCGACGATCTCGGATTCCGAGAGGGTGTTACCGCCCCCGCCTGTCTGCATGCGCCCGACTCCCATACCGCCTCGACCACCACGGGCACGGATTTCCGTCCCCTACCTGTTCAACTGCCGATTTTCCTCCCGCAGTGTAGAGCGCTCCCCGTATCAGCCGTCGAGCTACGGTCCGATGCGTGGACAAGGCCGAATCCCGGGCCGCGATCCCCATTCCTCGAGAACCTGCCGGATCTGTCACCCAGAGGTTCGCGGCCGTCTCGATTCTGGGCTGCGGGTTGATAGACCTCCGCCTTGGAGCGGGGGAGCGAAGTGGAGGAGCGGAGGAGGGAAGAATCGAGACCGCGGCTCCATAGACCTGCGCCGTGGCCGCGAACCGCACCCGGAGCGAAGCGGAGGGCAATTAAACACCGCGCGCCGATCATCATTGCCAGTGGTTGGCTGACTTAGCATTCGGGAATGCGCCATGATCGCCTTCCCGATGGTTTCGGGGTGCGAATCGATCCCAGGGTGCGCACTTATTCCGGTGGACGGCTCCTGGTCGGCGGCACGCCGACGAGGTTGCTACGGCTCGCCCCGGAAGCTGCGGCCTTGATCGGTGACGGGTACCTCGAGGTGACCGACCCCGCGTCGGCTCGGGTTGCCAGACGTCTTCTCGATTCCGGCGTCGCGAATCCGCGCCCGCGGCTGCTGCCGTCGCTGGAGGACGTCACCGTGATCGTCCCGGTGCACAACAATGCTCCCGAGCTGTCCCGGCTGCTGTCGGCGCTGCGCGGCCACACGGTGATCGTGGTGGACGACGGCTCGGATCAGCCGGTGCAGATCCCGGATGCCAGAAGCCGCTGCCGGATCACGGTGCTGCGCCGCGATCGCCGGTACGGGGCGGCCGCCGCCCGCAATTTCGGATTACGGGCCGCGGCAACCGAATTCGTGGCCTTCCTGGACCCCGAGGTGGTGCCCCGCACCGGCTGGCTGGAGGTCATGCTCGGGCACTTCAGCGATCCCAAGGTGGCACTGGTGGCCCCGCGCATCCTGGCCATGGATCCGGACTCCACCCTGCTGGCCCGCTACGAGCACACCCGCGGCTCGGTGCATCGCGGCCGCCGCGAGTCGGCGGTGCACGCGCACGGCCCGGTGCCGTACGTGCCGAGTTCGGCGGTGCTGGTGCGCCGGCTGGCGCTACTCGGCGAAGGCGGGTTCGACGAGACCATGGCGGCGGGCGGCGATGTCGACCTGTGCTGGCGGCTGGACCGCGCGGGCTGGCGGCTGCGCTACGAACCGGCCGCCCGCGTGGCGCACAGCAATCCGGTGTCGCTGCGAAAGTGGTTCGCCCACAAGGTCACCCACGGGACCGGTGTCGCGCCGCTGGCCCAGCGCCATCCCGGCCTGGCCGCGCCGCTGTCGCTGCCGATCTGGACCGCGGTGGCCGCGGTGCTGTTGGGCACGATGTCGCGCTGGGGCGTGTTCGGCGGTCTGCTGACGCTGACCGCCACCCTGGTCCGGCTACGCCGGGTCTTCGCTGGACTGGACAATCCGACCCGGGTGGCTGCCATCTATCTGACGCGCGGTTTCACCGGCGGCGTATGGCGGCTGGCGACGGCCATGTGCCGGCACTACTGGCCGATCACGCTGCTGGGCATGCTGTGCTCGCGGCGGGTCCGTCATATCGCGTTCACCCTGGCCATGGCCGAGGGCCTGGCGGACTGGTTCACCCACCGGGAGCCGGGCAGCCTGGACCCGGTCCGGTACGTGCTGTGCCGGCGGCTGGACGATGTCGCCTACGGAACGGGTCTATGGTGGGGCGCTGCCCGCATTCGCAGCGCGGCGGCGCTGAAGCCGACCTTGCCGACGAGCTGAAAGCTTCGAAAAGCGGAGCGCCACAAGCTGATTCGCCAAAGTGACCGACGCATTCAGATGCAAATGCTGAAGGTTCGCGGCCCGCCCCGAATCTGGACTGACGGGGCGGGGAGCGAAGCGCAGGAGCGGAGGAGGGAAGAATCGGGGTCACGAGGGCCGCGAACAGCCGGAGCGTAGCGGAGGTGAATAGACGCAGCTCACATTTTGTGAGGCGCCCGTTGGTATGTGACCTGCCGGACAAACGTCCGGCTTCCGCCTTGAGGTCTTCGGTGCGCCGGTACTCTTTGGGGCGGAAAGAAAGGCAAATGGTCAGCAATCTCGCAGGTGGTGGGCAACCCAACCACGGCGTCGAACCGGGCAGTCAACTCGGGGCGCTCGAAACATATGCCGCCCAGGCGCACGGGTATCTCGGTGTGGGCGGGGATCAACTGGGGCAGTTGCCCGGCCTGCTGCGGCCGATGGTGCTCGAGTCATGGCTGCGCAGTCTGCGCGGCGGCGTCGATCCGATGGACGACGGAGACGGTCGTGGCCTGCGCGGCACCGACCTCGAGCGCTACCGCGACGCGCATCCGATCGCCTCGGTCATGCCGTTGGTGGACAAGCTGTTACTGCGCGACGCGACCAGCACCGGATTGATCGTGGTGGTGGCCGACCAGTTCGGCCGGGTGCTCTCGGTGCACGGCAATGCCGATCGGGTGCAGGCGGCCGCGGAGGCGGGCCTGCGCGAGGGCAATGACCTGAGCGAGCGCCGGGTAGGCACCAATGCGGTGGGCCTGGTGGTGCGTACCGGCCGCGCGGCCTGGATCCACGGGCCGGAGCATTTCCTGCACCGCATGCACCAGATCACCGGAGCCGCGGCGCCGGTGCACGATCCGGACGGCCGCCTGGTGGGCGTGCTGATGATTGCCGGCGGGGTGCGGGTGGCGCGCCCGGAGATCCTGGCGCTGGTGAAGGCGGCCGCGACGGCCGCGGAGATGGATCTGCTGCTGGCCGCGGTCCGTTCGGGTCAGGATCGCCGTTCGAACGCCGATGCGCCGGCGCCGGAGCGGCTGGGCCTGGAGGTGCTCGGGCTGGGCCAGCCGCAGCTGACGGTGGCGGGGGAGCGAGTCCCCCTGTCGCAGCGGCATGCCGAGATCCTGCTGCTGCTGGCCGAGCACACCGAGGGCCTGTCGGCCGATCACCTGGCGCTGCTGCTGGACGATGCCGATCTGGACAACGCCACCATTCGCGCGGCCATGTCGCGTTTGCGTTCGGTGGTCGGGTCGAATGTGTTCGGCTCGCGTCCCTATCGACTGCGCGTGCCGATCGCCACGGATGTGGAGGCGCTGCGCGCCGCGCTGGACTCCGGGGATGTGGATTCGGCGGTGCGGCTTTACGCGGGTCCGGTGCTGCCGCGTTCCACCGCGCCTGGAGTTATAGACATTCGCGATGAATTGCGAGTGCGTCTGCGCACCGCTGTATTACGTTCCGGCGACGCTTCGGTCTTGAGTCGGTGGACATCCGGTGCCGAGGGCCGTGACGATGCGGCCGCGTGGGCGACCTATCGCGCCACCGTCGATCGTGAGTCTCCGCTGTATGCGCAGATCGAAGCCAAGATTCGCGTGCTGGATCGGCGCATGGGCGCCGATGCAACGCAGTTGCAACGTTTCGACTCATAGTCTCCACATCCGAAAGTGCGGCCTGTCACACTGCCGCCTCGCCATGTGGTCGTACCCACATTCATTGCGATCTTCGCACCGGCATGTCGCCCAACTAGACGCTCGTCCAACTTTTTTTCGGGAAAAAGTTCCTTTTTATGTTGTAAACGCCTAGTGTTCGCATCCATGAACGGCATCCATGTGATGCAGGTGACAGTTGGAGGAGATCGGCAGCAGGAAACCCAGGATGCGATGACCCGGAGGCGGTCGCATCCCGGCCGGTGGACCAGAAGTCCAGGCCGCTTCGAGCATTAGTTGGATCACGGCGCGGACCCATCCGCGCATTCGTCGAATCACCCAGGGCGGTGCGGTTTTCCACGACCTGGGCGGCGCGATACGTCGCACCGCCGCAGGTCCATTTCGCGATGCCCGAAAGCGGTCGGCGGCATAGCAATTCGCCATAGGAAGGGAGACTCTGGTGCAGGGTACGGAGTTGGGTGGTGTCGAGTCGTGCGACGTATCGGGGTCGAACGAATCGAAGGGCCGGGGGGCCCCGTTCCCGCTCGGACCAGGGCAGGTGGGCGTCTGGTACGCCCAGCTCCTGGAGCCGGACGTGCCGATCAATATGGCGCAGTACGTTGATATCGAGGGCGACTGGGACCTGGACCTGCTGGCCCGGGTGAACCGCGAGGGCGTCGCGATCTGGCGCACCTCCCAGCTGCGATTCGCCGAGATCGATGGCCGCCCGCACCAGTACTTCGACCTCGACGCGGACGCGGACCCGACTACCTTCCTGGACCTGCGCGCCGAGCCGGATCCCGTTGCGGCGGCCCGGGAATGGATGCTCGCCGAAGTGGTCCGCCCGGTGGACGTCCTGACCGATGTGCTGTTCGCTCCCACCATCATTCGCATCGCCGACCGCCGCTGGTTCTGGTTCGTGCGGGCGCACCACATCGTGGGCGACGGCTACGCCGCCATGAACGTCATGCAGTGGTCGGCCAAGCGCTACACCGCGCTGTCCCGGGGTGAGCAGCCCGCGACGGTGAAAGTCGGTGCGCTGCAAGAGGTTGTGCAGTCCGAGCTGGAGTACCGCGACAGCACCCGCTTCCAGTCCGACCGCGAGTACTGGATCGAGCGCACCCGTCGCCTGGGCGGCACCACCACGCTCAACGCGCGTCCCGCGCCGCACGCCGCCCTCAACCGCCTGTTCGGTTCGGCGCTGCCCGAGGGCCTGCAGGAGCGCATGCACGAGGTCGGCGTCCAGCACGATTCCGGTCTGCCGGTGGTGCTGGTGGCGGCCTTCGCGGTGTACCTGTCCCGGATGACCGGCAAGGACGAGGTGGGCATCAGCCTGCCGGTGGCCGCGCGCACCACCGCCATGCTGCGCAATTCGGTGGGCATGCTGGCCAATATCGTGCCGATGCACATGTCGGTCCGGGCCGAGACCACCTGGGCCGAACTGCTGCACGCCACCCGCGTCGAGCTCTCCGGCGCGCTGCGGCATCAGCGCTACCGGCAGGAGGACATCCACCGGGATGCCGAGCGTGAGGGCAATCCGCCGCTGCGCAGCCTGTTCGGTCCGGCGGTCAACATCATGTTGTTCCACAACCGGATCGAGTTCGGCGATGTCACCGCGCGGCTGCACCCGCTGTCGTCCGCGCCCATCGAGGACATGAACCTCAATGTCTTCTACGGCGACAACGACCGGGTGCACCTGAACATCGAAGTGAACCCGAACCTCTACAGCGACAGTGAGATTCGCGCCCACCACGCCCGCTTCCTGGATTTGCTGGAGCGACTGGTGGAACTGGATCCGGCGACGCCGCTCGCGGGTGTCGAGGTGGCCACCGCCGCGGAGCGCGAGACGGTGCTGCGGACCTGGAACAACACCGCGCACCCGGTAGCGGAGGCCACCCTGGTGTCGATGTTCGCGGCGCAGGCCGCGCGGACGCCGCACGCGACCGCACTGCGCTTCGCCGGCACCCCGGACCTGACCTATGCCGAACTCGCCGATCGGGTGAATCGTCTTGCGCGCTATCTGATCTCGCGTGGCATCGGCCCCGAGACGCGGGTCGCGCTGCATCTGCGCCGGTCCCCGGAACTGGTGATCGCCATGTACGCGGTGCAGGCCGCGGGTGGCGCGTACGTGCCGCTGGATCCGGATCATCCGGTCGAGCGCACCGGCCACATTCTCGCCAGCGCGCAGCCCGCGCTGGTGCTCGCGTCGACCCGGGATCTGCCCGACGCCGCCATCGACGCGCTGAACCTGAACGAGCTGGAGCTGTCCGGCTTCTCGGGCGCGCCGCTGACCGACGCCGATCGCCTGGCTCCGCTGCGGCCCGCCAATGCCGCCTACGTCATCTTCACCTCGGGTTCGACCGGTCGCCCGAAGGGTGTGGCGGTGAGCCACGCCTCGGTGGTGAACCGCATGGTCTTCGGTCAGGAGACCTACGGCCTGACCCCGGACGATGTGGTGCTGCAGAAGACCCCCGCGACCTTCGACGTGTCGGTGTGGGAGTTCATGTGGCCGTTGCAGATCGGTGCGACGCTGGTGCTGGCGCAGCCGGACGGGCATCGGGATCCGGCCTACCTGCGATCGGTGATCGCCGAGAACCGGGTCACCGTCACGCATTTCGTGCCCTCCATGCTGGAGGTGTTCGTGGCCGGGCTGGAGGCCGAGCCCGGTGTCGCCGATCGCGCGCTGTCCTCGCTGCGGATGGTCTTCACCTCGGGCGAGGCGCTGTCGGCCGCGACGGCGCATCGGCTGCGGATGCTCTCGGGCGCGGCGCTGCACAATCTCTACGGCCCCACCGAAGCTGCGGTCGAGGTCACCTTCCATGAGGTGACGGCCGCGGACACCGAATTCGTGCCGATCGGCGCGCCGGTGTTCAACACCCGGCTGTACGTGCTCGACGCACGACTGCGGCCGGTTCCCGTGGGCGCCCCGGGCGAGCTGTATCTGTCGGGGGTTCAGCTCGCCCGGGGTTACCTGGCGCAACCCGGTCTGACCGCGGGACGCTTCGTCGCGGACCCGTACAGCGCGGAGGTCGGTGGCCGGCTGTACCGCACCGGCGATCTGGTGCGGTGGACCGACAGCGGCGAGCTGGAGTACCTGGGCCGCACCGACTTCCAGGTGAAGCTGCGTGGTCTGCGCATCGAGCTCGGCGAGATCGAGACGGTGCTGGGTGAGCTGCCCGAGGTCGCCCGCGCCGTGGTGATCGTGCGCGACGACCAGCTGGTCGCCTACGTGGTGCCCAGCGCCGAGCTGGACGAGACCCGGCTCAAGGCCGCGGCCATGCGGGCGCTGCCCGCGTACATGGTGCCCACCGCCTACGTGCTCATGGACGAACTGCCGGTCAACACCTCCGGCAAGCTGGATCGGGCCGCATTGCCCGAGCCGGTGCGGATGGCCCACCGCTACGAGGCGCCGCGCTCGGTGGTCGAGCAGGCGGTGGCGCGGGTACTGGGCGAGACGCTCGGCATCGAACAGGTGGGCCGCACCGATGATTTCTTCGCGCTCGGCGGCAACAGCCTGATCGCGACCCAGGTGGCGGCGCGCCTCAATGACGAGCTGGGCTGCCGGCTGACCCTGCGCGAGCTGTTCACCGCGACCAGCGTCGCCGAGCTGGCCGCGGTCATCGACGCCCAATTCCTGGACGCCGACGCCGATTCCGCGGCGGCCCGACCGGTGGCGCTGGGCGCGAACCGTCCGGTCCTGGTCCCGCTGTCCCCGGCCCAGCAGCGCATCTGGTTCCTCAATCGCTTCGACGTCACCGCCGCGAACTACAACATGCCGTTCGTGGTGCGGCTGCGCGGTGAGTCCGCGGATCTGCCGACGCTGCGCGCCGCGGTGACCGATGTGCTGACCCGGCACGAGGCGCTGCGCACGGTCTTCCCGGTGACCGAGGACGGTTCGGCCTACCAGCGGGTGATCCCGGTGGCCGAGCTGGATGTCCAGGTGACCCACGAGACGGTTGCCGACGAGGCCGAACTCACCGCGCGCCTGGCGGCCATCGCCGCGCGCGGCTTCGATCTCGTTGACGAGATCCCTTTCCGCGCACAGGTTTTCACCGCCGGTGTGCAGGACGAGTACGCCCTGGTCATGGTGCTGCACCACATCGCCGCCGACGGTCTGTCGCTGCCGGTGCTGGCACGCGACCTGATGCGGGCCTACACCGAGCGGCTGGCCGGCGGCGCGCCGACCTGGTCGGAGCTGCCGGTGCAGTACGCCGATTACACGGTGTGGCAACGCGATCGCCTGGGTGCGGTCGACGACCCGGCCTCGCTGCTTGCCGGTCAGCTGGAGTTCTGGCGGCGGACCCTGGCCGGTGCGCCGGATCTGCTGGAGCTGGCGGGCGACCGTCCGCGTCCGGCGGTGGCCAGCGGCCGCGGCGGCAAGCGGGTCTTCGACTGGCCCGCCGAACTGCACGTCCGGGTCACCGAAACCGCTCGGGCCGAGGGTGTTTCGACCTTCATGCTGGTGCACGCCGCCATGGCCCTGCTGCTGTCGCGGATGTCCGGTGAATCGGACATCGTCATCGGCACCCCGGTGGGTGGCCGCGGTCTGCGTGAACTCGACGACCTGATCGGCATGTTCGTCAATACCGTGCCGCTGCGCACCGAGATCGACGAAGCGGCGAGCTTCCGGGACTTCCTGCACCGGGTGCGCGAGGTCGACCTGGCCGCCTTCGCGCACGCGGACGCGCCGTTCGAGACCCTGGTCGAATCGCTGAATCCGCCACGCTCGCAGGCCCGCCATCCGCTGTTCCAGGTGTTGCTGTCGTTCGCCGCCCCCGGACCGACCGGTGTCGAACTGCCTGGACTACTTGCCACGACGGGTACCCTGGAAACCGGAGTGACCAAGTTCGACCTCTCGGTCGTGGTCACCGAAAGCTTCGCCGGTGCCGGTCCTGGGGAAGGTCCGGCGCCGGCGGGGATTACCGCCGAGTTCGAGTTCGCGGCGGATCTGTTCGACCCCGCCACCATTGACGCCCTTTCCGACCGTTTCGTGCGCTTGCTGACCGCGGTCACCGCGGATCCTGCCGCCGGGTTGGACGCGATCTCGGTCCTCTCCGAGCATGAATACGCCGATCTGACCACGCGTTCCGGCGGCCCGGCCCCGACCGGCGTGACCCTGCCGGGCATGCTCGCGGCCGCGGTGGCCACCCGCCCGGATGTGATCGCGGTGGTCGACGGTGCGCGCGAGCTGACCTATCGAGAGTTGGACGCCGCCTCGAATCGGGTGGCGCGCATGCTGATCGAGCGCGGCGTGGGTCCGGAGGACCTGGTAGCCATCGGGATGCCGCGCACGCTGGAGACGGTGCTGGCGATCTGGTCGGTCATCAAGACCGGCGCGGGCTGGATGCCCCTGGATCCCGCCTACCCGGCCGACCGCATGGAGTACATGGTGGCGGACTCGGGAGCCGTGGTCGGTCTGACCATCGCCTCTATCCGCGCCGGACTGCCGGATTCGCTGTCCTGGTTGCTGCTCGACGATTTCGCGACGCCGTCAGGCGAGGCCGTGGACGCGGTGACGCTGCTGCGTCCGGTGCACCCCGGCAACCTCGCGTACACCATCTACACCTCGGGTTCGACCGGTCGGCCCAAGGGCGTGCTGCTCGCGCACAAGGGTGTCTGGGCGCTCGCGGCCGAGCAGACCCGCAACTACTTCGCCGAGCCGGACGCGCGCGTGTTGCAGGTCGCTTCGCCGTCGTTCGACATCTCGGTGGCGGAGCTGCTGCTCGCCGCGAACTCGGGTGCGACCCTGGTGGTCGCGCCGCCCGAGGCGTCGGTCGGCCCCGAACTGGCCGCGGTGATCCGGTCGCACCGGGTCACGCACATCATCATCACCCCGTCCGCGCTGGGCACCATCGACCCGGCCGAGGTGCCGGACGTGCGCGTGGTGGTGGTCGGCGGCGAGGCCTGTCCGCCGGAGCTGTTGCGGCGCTGGGCCGGTGCCGATCGGGTCTTCGTCGACGCCTACGGCCCGACCGAGACCACCATCATCGTGAACGCCAGCGCGCCGCTGCCGGCCCAGGGCCCGGTCTCCATCGGCGGCCCGATGTCGGGTGTGCGGGAGTGGGTGCTCGACGAGCGGCTGCGCCCGGTCCCGATCGGCGTGCCGGGCGAGCTGTACGTGGGTGGTGACCAGCTGGCGCGCGGCTATCGAGGGCGGCCCGGCCTCACCGCCGACCGCTTCGTGGCCTGCCCCTGGATCCCGGGTGAACGCATGTATCGCACCGGCGATCTGGTCCGCTGGGGCGCGGCCGGTGACGTGCAGTATCTGGGGCGCAACGACTTCCAGGTGAAGCTGCGCGGGTTCCGCATCGAGCTCGGCGAGATCGAGGCCGCGCTGACCGAGCTGCCCGGCGTGCGCCAGTCGGTGGTGCTGCTGCACACTGACCCGGCCCGCGGTGAGCAGCTGGTCGCCTACCTGGTGTCGCAGGGCGAGCCGTTGGATCCGGCGGCGGTCCGCGCGGGCCTGGCGGGCCGGTTGGCCTCGTACATGGTGCCCGCCGCTTTCGTGGTGCTCGACGAGTTCCCGGTCACCGCCAACGGCAAGCTGGACCGAAACGCCCTGCCCGCACCGAAGTTCGAGTCGGCCGGCTACCGGCGGCCGAGCACCATGGCCGAGGAGGTGGTGGCGGGGGTCTTCGCCGACCTGCTCGGGGTGGAACGGGTCGGGGCCGACGACGACTTCTTCGCGCTGGGCGGCAGTTCGCTGCTGGCGACCAAGGCGGCGGCGCGCGTCGGTGCCCTGCTGAACGCGACGGTCGGGGTGCGCCTGCTGTTCGAGGAACCGACGGTGGCCGGGCTGGCCGCGCGTGTGCTCGCGGGTACCGGCGAGACCCGGCGTCCCGCGCTGGTGGCGGGGGAGCGGCCGGACTCGCTGCCGCTCTCGCCCGCTCAGCGGCGCATGTGGTTCATCAACCGCTTCGACCGCGAGTCCACCGCCTATAACCTGCCGGTGGCGCTGCGGCTCTCGGGCGAGCTGGACACGTCCGGGCTCTCCGACGCGCTGGGTGACGTGCTGGACCGGCACGAGGCGCTGCGCACCGTCTACCCCGAGACCGCCGACGGCCCGGTCCAGGTGATCCTGCCGGTGGCGCAGGCATATGCCGGCCTGAAGGCGATCGAGGTCACCGAATCCGAACTGGCCGTGCGGATTCCGGAAGTCCTGAACACCGTCTTCGACGTGACCGTCGAGGTGCCGATCCGGGTGGAGCTGCTGCGCCTGGTGGACGCTGCGGGCGAGTTCACCGGCGAACACGTGCTCGCCGGTGTGCTGCACCATATTTCGGCCGACGGATCCTCGGTGGTCCCGTTCGTCCGGGATCTGATGGTGGCCTATGACGCCCGGCGCGCGGGCGCCGCCCCGGCGTGGGCTCCGCTGAGCGTGCAGTACGCGGACTACGCGCTGTGGCAGCACGCACTGCTCGGCTCCGATGACGACGAGACCTCGGTGGCGGCGGCGCAACTCGGGTACTGGCGCGAGACCCTGGCCGGGCTGCCCGACCAGCTGGACCTGCCCACCGACTTTCCGCGTCCAGCGCGGCAGAGCCTGCGCGGCCGCCAGCTGAAGCTGAGCCTGGACGCCGAATTGCACGCCGGGCTCACCGAATTGGGCCGCGCCCAGGGCGCGACCCTGTTCATGGTGGTGCACGCGGCCTACAGTGCGCTGCTGTCGCGCCTGTCCGGCGTGGCCGACCTCGCGGTGGGCACCCCGATCGCGGGTCGCGGCGACAGCGGTCTCGACGACGTGATCGGCATGTTCGTCAACACGCTGGCGCTGCGCACCCGGGTGGATTCCGGCGCGCCGTTCACCGAGCTGCTGGGCCGGGTGCGGGCCGGTGACATCGCCGCCTTCTCGCACGCCGACGTGCCCTTCGAGCGCCTGGTCGAGGTGCTGAACCCGGTGCGTTCGCAGGCCCGGCACCCGCTGTTCCAGGTGGGCCTGTCCTTCCAGAACTTCGAGCAGGCCGAGCTGGTGCTGCCCGAGCTGACGGTGTCGGTGGTCGAATTCGATACCCACATAGCGCAATTCGACCTGCACCTGTACGCCTGGGACCGCTACCTCGACTCCGGCGCGCCCGCGGGACTGGACCTGGCTCTCACCTACGCCACCGATCTGTTCACCGAGGCCACCGCCCGCGAGTTCCTGGCGGCACTGACCCGGGTGCTGGAAGCCGTTGCGGCGAAACCGGATCGGGTGATCGGCGATATCGATCTGCTGGGTCCGGAGCTGCGGCAGCGGATGCTGGTGGACTGGAACGCCACCGCCCACCCGGTCGCCCCCGGCACGCTGGTGGACCTGGTCGACGCGCAGGTCGCGCGCGATCCCGGCGCGGTGGCACTGCTGGACGCGCACACCGGGATCGAGCTCGGCTATGCCGAATTCGACGCCCGGGTCAATCGTCTGGCACGGCGGCTCATCGCCGCGGGCGTCGGCCCGGAGACCGGCGTGGTGCTGGCCATGCGGCGCGGTATCGAGCTGGTGGTGGCCATGTACGCGGTGGTCAAGGCGGGCGGCGCGTACGTGCCGGTCGACCCGGATCACCCGACCGACCGCATCGCCTACATCGTCGAGACCGTCGCTCCCGCGGCGGTTCTCACCACGGCCGCCGATGGTGTGTCCTTCGTGACCGAGGCGCCGGTGCTGGAGATCGATCGACTCGACCTGGGCGGCTTCTCGGCCGCGCCGATCACCGACGCCGAGCGGGTGCGCCCGCTGCGCCCGCAGCACCCGGCCTACGTCATCTTCACCTCCGGCTCCACCGGACGGCCGAAGGGCGTGACGGTCGCGCATGCCGCAATCGTCAACCAGTTGCACTGGCTGCGAGCCACTTTCGAGCTGGGCGCGGGTGACCGTGCCCTGCTGAAGACGCCCGCCACCTTCGACCTGTCGGTGTGGGAGTTCTGGTCGCCGCTGACCAGCGGCGGCAGTCTGGTGGTGACCGCCGCCGGTGACGAGCGCGACCCCGATCGGCTGCGCGCCATCATCGCGAACCGCGGTGTGACAGTGCTGCACCCGGTGCCGTCACTGCTGGGCATGCTGCTCACCGGCGGCGACCTGCCCGCCTCGGTGCGGGCCGTGCTGGCCATCGGCGAGGCGCTGCCCGCCGCCACCGCCGGCGAGTTCCTGGAGCGGAGTGCCGGTGGCGCAAGGCTTTTCAACCTCTACGGCCCTACGGAGGCCGCGGTGTCCATCACCGCGTTCGAGGTGCGGGAGCGGCACCGGCTGGCCGTGCCGATCGGCGCGCCCGCCTGGAACAGCCGGGTGTATGTGCTCGACGGCCGCCTGTCGCCGGTCCCGGTCGGCGTGCCCGGCGAGCTGTACCTGTCCGGCGACCAGCTGGCGCGCGGCTACCACGGCCGGGCGGCGCTGACCGCCGATCGCTTCGTGGCCGACCCGTTCTCACCCGGCCGCATGTACCGCACCGGCGATATCGTGCGCTGGCTGGCCGACGGCACCCTGGAATACGTCGAGCGCGCCGACTTCCAGGTCAAGATCGGCGGCTTCCGCATCGAGCTCGGTGAGGTCGAGACCGCCCTGCGGCGGCAGCCCGGCGTGACCGCCGCGGTGGCCGTGGCGCACACCGCCGCCGACGCGGGCGCCCGGCTGGTGGCATACGCCGCCGTACCGGACGCCGACCTCGATCGCCGCGTCGAGATCGCCGCGACCCTGCGTTCGGCGCTGGCCGTGGAGCTGCCCAAGTACATGGTCCCGGCGACGATCACCGTGCTGGATGCCCTGCCGCTCAATGCCAACGGCAAGGTCGATCGCGCGCTGCTGCCCGCGCCGGTGTTCACCGTCGCCGAGTACCGCGCGCCGGTCACCGAGCTCGAACTCGCCGTTGCGGCGGGCTTCGCCGAGGTAGTCGGACTCACCGAGACCGGGACCGTCGGACTGGACACCGATTTCTTCGCCCTGGGCGGCAATTCGCTCATGGCGACGCGGCTGGCCGCGCGGCTGGGCTCGGACCGGGGCCTGCGGGTCCCGGTGGCCGCGATCTTCGAGGCCCCGACGGTGGGCGAGCTGGCGCGCTGGCTGGACACCGCGGATCCGGCCGAGTTCCGGCCCGCCCTGGTCCGCCGGACCGACACCGGTCCGGCCCCGGTTTCGCTGGCCCAGCAGCGCATGTGGGTGCTCAACCGGCTGCATCCGGAGTCGGGGGCCTACAACGTCCCCGCCGCTATCCGCCTCACCGGTGATCTGGACGTGCCCGCGCTCAACGCCGCGCTGCGGGATGTGCTGGAGCGCCACGAGATCCTGCGCACCAGCTATCCGGAGAAGAACGGCGAGCCGGTGCAGCTGGTGTTCGGTCCCGATGAGCTCGACGCCGGTCTCTCCCCGATCGCTGTATCGCAGAGCGAGATTCACGATCGGGTGGCCGAGGTGGTGGCCGGCGGCTTCGACGTCACCGCCGCCCCGCCAGTGCGGATGCGGCTGTTCCGGCTGACCCCGCACGAGCACGTGCTGGTCGTGGTGGTGCACCACATCAGCGCCGACGGCTACTCGGTGGTCCCGCTGACCCGGGACCTGGTGCTGGCCTACACCTCCCGGGCCGCGGACCAGGCACCCGGCTGGTTGCCGCTCGAGGTGCAGTACGGCGATTACGCGGCCTGGCAGCGCGAGCTGCTCGGCTCGGACACCGTGGCGGAGAGCCTGATATCGCGTCAGCTCCGCTTCTGGGTCGACGAATTGGCCTCCGCGCCCGAGCAATTGACACTGCCCACCGATCGGCCGCGACCGGCCCGCCGCGATATGCGGGGCGCGACGGTCGAATTCGAGGTGGACCAGGACACCACCGAGCGCCTGAGCGGGCTGGGCCGCGAACACGGGGCCACCCTGTTCGGAGTCGTGCACGCCGCTTTCACGGTGCTGCTGGCCAAACTGTCCGGCCAGCGCGACATCTCGGTCGGCGTCCCGGTCGCGGGTCGCGGGGAACGGGCCTTGGACGACCTGATCGGCATGTTCGTCAATACCGTGGTGCTGCGCACCGAGGTGGACGGCAAGCTGTCCTTCCAGGAGCTGCTGCGCCAGGTGCGCGACCGCGATCTGGCGGCCTTCGCCCACGCCGAGGTGCCCTTCGAACGGGTGGTGGAGGCGGTCTCGGCCGCTACCGGCCGCGCGCGTTCGGCCGCGGTGACCCCGCTTTTCCAGGTCATGTTCGCCTTCCAGAACATCGCGGCGGGCGCGGTGGAGTTGCCGGGCCTGGTGGTCGAGGCGCTGGAGGCGGATCTCGAGGAGGCCAAGTTCGACCTCCAGCTCACCGTCGTCGAGCGCCGCGACGACGGCGGCCGGGTCACCGGCCTGAGCATGCGATTCGGTTACGCCACCGATATTTTCGGGGAACACACCGTGCGGCTGCTGGCGCAGCGGCTGCTGCTGGTCCTGCGCGCCGTGGTCGCGGACGCGACCGTCCAGGTGCGCACCATCGACATTCGTGTCGATGCCGAGCGGATCGGTCGCGCGGGTGCGACCGCGACCGGATCCGCCTTGCCCGAGGGAGATTCGGCCGGGCATGCCCCGGCCGACCTGCCCACCCTGATCGCCGCCGCGGCCGTGATCGCCCCTGAGGCGATCGCGTTCGAGCACGGCGATCGCACCGTCACCTACCGGGCCTTCGCCGACAAGATCGGCGCCACCGCCCGGGCGATGGGCGCCGCCGCCAAACCGGAAGCCCTGGTGAACGTCGCACTGGCCGGATTGGTGCCCGGCATCCTGACCGCCCTCGGCGGGGCCGGTCTCGGACAAGTTCTGAGCACGCTGGCCGACCAGACGCAGACCCTGGTCCGGAGCTCGGAAAGCTCGTCGGAAGGAATCCTCTGATGCACTATGCGGAGTCGATCGCTGTCAGCCGGACCGGCCGTTTCGCGGTCCTGCGCCGAGCCTATGGCGTCGGCGATCTACCGAACCTCATAGCGGTCGTGGCCGAGCTGGACCCCGAGCGCGTGGCCCTGCGGTACGCCGGCGACACCGTCGCCTACGGTGCGCTGGCCACCGAGCTGGCCGTGCTGGCCGAGGCCATGGGCGGCGCGCTGGAACCGGAGGCGCTGATCCAGGTCGTGGTGTCCGGGCAGCTGCCCGCGCTCATGGACGGCCAGGCCGGCGAGCTGACCGCGGTGCTGGAGGCGCTCATCGATGACGCCATCGTCGCCGCTTCCGATGTGCTGGAACCGAATCTGGCCCCGGTCGAGACGCTGACCACGCAGTTCCGCCGCCAGGTCCGGCTCACCCCGGACGCGGTCGCCCTGGAGTTCCGGGGCGAGCGGCTGACCTACGCGCAGTTCGCGGCGCGGGTCACAGTGCTGGCGCGGCACCTGCGCGACCTGGGTGTGGGCCCGGACGTGCTGGTGGCCATCGCGGCCCGGCGTTCCTTCGAAATGCTGGTCGGCATGTACGCGATCCTGGAGGCGGGCGGCGCGTACCTGCCCATCGACCCGGATCACCCGTCCGATCGCATCAGCTACGTGCTCGAGGTGTCCGCGCCCGCGCTGCTGCTCACCACCACCGCCGACCAGCCCGATTTCGACGGCGGCGTGCCGGTGCTGCGGATCGACGAATTCGAGGCCACCGCAAGGGAATTGGCCGCCGACCCGGCCCGGGTGCCATCCCCGGCCGACGACCCGCGGCTGGCGCAGCCGGGCAATGACAACCTCGCCTGCCTGCTGTTCACCTCCGGCTCCACCGGCCGCCCCAAGGGTGTGGCCATCACGCACCAGGCGATCCAGTCGGTGTTCCACTGGCAGCAGCGGCTGATGACGTTGTCATCCACGGACATCATGCTGTTCAAGACTCCCTTCACCTTCGACGTCTCGATGTGGGAGATCTTCCTGCCCCTGCAGAATGGCGCCCGGCTGGTGATCGCGGAGCCCGAGGGCCACCGCGACACCGACTATCTGCTCCGCACCATGCGCGACGCGCAGATCACCGCGGGCTTCTTCGTGCCGTCCATGCTGTCGGTGCTCATCGCCGCGGCCGAGGCCGATCCCGAGGGGCTCAGCGACTCGCTGCGCTTCATCATCGCCGGCGGCGAGGCCCTGCCCGCCGCCACCGCCGCTGGCTTCCGCAGCGTCAACGGCGCGACCCTGTACAACATCTACGGTCCGACCGAGGCCGTCATCATGGTCACCACCCACGAGGTGACCGCCGCGGACGTCGATTCGGTGCCGCTGGGCATGCCCGGAGACGATGTCGAACTGCTGGTGCTCGACGAGGATCTGCGCCCGGTGCCGCCGGGTGTCGTG
Source organism: Nocardia sp. NPDC051981 (assembly GCF_040680715.1). Classification (NCBI taxonomy): domain Bacteria; kingdom Bacillati; phylum Actinomycetota; class Actinomycetes; order Mycobacteriales; family Nocardiaceae; genus Nocardia; species Nocardia sp. NPDC051981. Next base: position 61,324 of record NZ_JBFAXK010000008.1, read on the forward strand.
GGTGAGCTCTATCTGGGCGGAAGTCAGTTGGCCCGAGGCTATTTCAACCGTCCGGGATTGACCGCGGAACGGTTCGTGGCCAACCCGGAGGGGCCGGCCGGCGATCGCATGTACCGCACCGGTGACCTGGTGCGCTGGGTGGCCGGGATCGATGGCGGTCCCACCGAACTGGAGTACCTGGGCCGCAGTGACTTCCAGGTCAAGCTGCGCGGCCAGCGCATCGAGCTCGGGGAGGTGGAGGCCGCGCTGCTGCGCGACGAGACCGTCGCGCAGGCGGTCGTCGTGCTGCACACCCGGGCGACCGGTGAGCAGGCGCTGGTCGGCTATGTGGTGCCCGCCCGCGGTGCCGAGATCGACGCCACCGCGGTGCTTTCCGCCGCCCACGCGCATGTGCCCGGCTATATGGTGCCCTCGCTGCTGGTGTCGCTGCCGGAGATGCCGGTGAGCGCGCACGGCAAGCTGGATCGGCGGGCACTGCCCGAACCGGTGTACGCGGACCAGGCCGCCGGCTACCGTGAGCCCGCGACCCCTGCCGAGCGGGCGGTGGCGGTGGCCTTCGCCGACCTGCTCGGTGTCGAGCGGATCGGCGCCGACGACGACTTCTTCATGCTGGGCGGCAATTCCCTGGTCGCCACCCGCGCCATCGCCCGGATCCGCGAATCGCTGGGCGTCGTCGTGGACGTGCGTGACTTCTTCGACCGGCCCACCGTGGCGGCGCTCGCCGCGCTGGCCGAGAATGCCACTGCCGGTACGGGTTCCGTGCCGGTGCTGGCGTCCGGCGCGCGGCCCGAGGCGCTGCCGCTGTCGCCCGCGCAGCAGCGCATGTGGTTCCTCAACCAGTTGGCGCAGGACGGTTCGGGCACGGCCGATTTCGATCCTGCCGCCGTGGACAATGTGGTCGCGGCCCTGCGCCTGCGCGGCAGCCTCGATGTCACCGCTCTGCGTGCGGCGGTCGCCGACCTGGTCGACCGGCACGAGATTCTGCGCACCCACTACCCGCAGACCACCGGCGGCCCGGTTCAGATGATCGGCGCGGCAGGGGAATCCGGCCTCGCCGAGCTGGATCTCACCCCGGTCGAGACGGACGAGCGAGAGCTGTTGCGGGCCGTGATCGCCGCGGCCGCACGCGGTTTCGACGTCGCCACACGAGTCCCGCTGCGGCTGCGGCTGCTGCGCCTGGGCGCGGACGACCACGCTCTGGTGCTGGTGGTGCACCACATCGCCGCCGACGGGTTCTCACTGGGCCCGCTGGTGCGCGACCTGGTGGTCGCCTACGCGGCGCGTGAGGCCGGGATGCTGCCCGGCTGGCAGCCGCTGGCGGTGCAGTACGCCGACTACGCGCTGTGGCAGCGCGCGGTGCTGGGCGACGAGGCGGACCCGGAGTCCACCGCGGCCCGCGAGATCGCCTTCTGGACCGCCGAACTCGCCGAGCTCCCGGCGCAGCTGGACCTGCCCGCCGACCGGCCCCGCCCGGCGGTGTCGAGCTACCGCGGCGCGACCTACCGCACCTCGGTCCCGGCCGAGCTGCGCGCCGCCGTCGAGGCGGTGGCCGCGAGCCGCCAGGCCACGCCGTTCATGGTGCTGCACGCCGCCCTGGCCGCGCTGCTGTCGCGGCTGTCCGCCACCACCGACATCGCCATCGGCACCCCGGTCGCCGGGCGTGGTGAGGCCGCTCTCGACGACCTGATCGGCATGTTCGTCAACACCCTGGTGCTACGCACCGAGGTGCGCGGCGACCGGTCCTTCGCCGAGCTGGTGGACCACGCCCGCGATCGCGACCTGCGCGCCTTCGCCCACCGCGAGGTGCCCTTCGAGCGCCTGGTGGAGGTGCTCAACCCGGTGCGCGCCCGCAACCGACACCCGCTGTTCCAGGTGGCGCTGTTCATGCAGAACCAGGGCATTCCGGCGCTCACGCTGCCGGGCATGTCCGCCGAGCTGGTCGAATTCGACCAGGCCGTCGCCAAATTCGATCTGAACCTCGAAGTCACCGACGAGGATGCGGGCTACCGGGTCGACTTCACCTATGCCACAGACCTTTTCGACGAGGGCACGGTCGCGGAGTTCGCCGCCAAGTTCCTGCGCCTGCTGAGCGCGGCCACCGCGGACGCCGAACGCGCCGTCGGCGATATCGAGCTGCTGGACGCCGGTGAGCTCGATTACGTGCTGGGCAGCTGGAACGCCACCGGCGCGAAGGTCGCCGACACCCTGCTGCACGCCGGTTTCGACGCCCAGGCGCAGCGCAGCCCGGCCGCCGTCGCCCTGGTCTCCGGTGACGAAAACCTCACCTACGCCGAGCTTTCCGAGCGCGCCAACCGCCTGGCTCGCCGGCTCATCGCAGCGGGCGTGGGCCCGGAGTCGCTGGTGGTGCTGGCCATGGCGCGCTCGGTCGAGCTGGTGGTGGCCATGTATGCCGTGCTGCGCGCCGGGGCCGCCTACGTGCCGATCGATCCGAGCCATCCGGCCGAGCGCATCGCCACCGTGCTGGACACCGCACGCCCGGCGCTGGTGCTCACCACCGTCGTCGACGCCTTCCACACCGACGCCGCCCCGGTGCTACGCGTGGACGAGGCCGACCTGTCCGGCTTCGCGGCGGGCAAGATCGGCGACCGCGAGCGCCGCGCCCCCGTCCACCCCGAGCACCCGGCCTACGTGCTGTTCACCTCCGGCTCCACCGGCACCCCCAAGGGTGTGGCCGTGAGCCACCGCGCCATCGCCAACCAGATGGCCTGGATGCAGGCCGAATACGGCATCAGCCGGTCGGATGTCTACCTCCAGAAGACGCCCAGCACCTTCGACGTCTCGCTGTGGGGCTACTTCCTGCCGCTGCGGGTCGGCGCGACGCTGGTGCTGGCCACCCCGGACGGCCACCGCGATGCCCGCTACCTGGCGGAAACCATTGCCGCACGGGGCGTCACGCTGACCGACTTCGTGCCCTCGATGCTGTCGGTATTCGCCGCGCACGCCGAGCCGGGCGAATTGGATTCGCTGCGTGACGTTTTCGTCGCCGGTGAGGCGTTCCCGGCCGAGACGGTTGCGGCCTTCCGGGCCGTCTCCGACGCGACCCTGCACAACCTCTACGGCCCGACCGAGGCCGCCATCACCGTCACCTACCGCGAGGCCGACGAGCTCGCCCCGGCGGTGCCCATGGGCGAGCCCGAGTGGAACACCCAGGTCTACGTGCTGGACGCGCGGCTGCGCCCGGTGCCGATCGGGGTGCCCGGCGAGTTGTACCTGGCCGGTGTGCAATTGGCACGCGGTTACTACGATCGCGCCGACCTCACCTCGGATCGCTTCGTGGCCAACCCCTTCGGCGATCCCGGCGCGCGCATGTACCGCACCGGCGACCTGGTGAAGTGGACCCGTGACGGCGAACTGGCCTACCTGGGCCGCATCGACTTCCAGATCAAGTTCCGCGGTCAGCGCATCGAACTGGCCGATATCGAGAGCGCGCTGCTCACCGCGCCGGAGGTGGCGCAGGCCGCCGTCCGGCTGATCACCGCCGACACCGGCGACTACCTGGCCGGATACGTGATCGCCGCGGAGGAAGCGGAGATCGGCACCGAGGCGCTGCGGGAGCGGCTGACCGCGCTGCTGCCGCCTTACATGGTGCCGACCGCCATCGTGGAGCTCACCGAGTTTCCATTGGGCACCAGCGGCAAGCTGAACCGCGCGGCGCTGCCCGTTCCGGCCCTGGCCGCCAAGCGCTTCCGCGCCCCGGTGGACGCCGCGCAGCGGGTGGTGGCCCGCGTCTTCGCCGAGGTGCTCGGCCTCGACCGGGTCGGTCTGGATGACGACTTCTTCGCCCTCGGCGGCAGCTCGCTGCTGGCCACCCAGGTTGCCGCCCGCACCGGCGCGGAACTCGGCGTGCGGGTGCCGGTCGGGATGCTGTTCGAGGCCGGGTCGGTGGCCGGGTTCGCCGCCGCCGTGAGCCGGTTGTCCAGCACCGCGCCGCGTCCCGCGCTGACCGCTCGGGTGCGGCCCGAGCGGATTCCGCTCTCGCCCGCACAGCAGCGGCTGTGGTTCCTCAACCGGCTCGAGAATGAGCTGGACGGCCCCAGCCTCTACAACCTCCCACTGGTGCTGCGGCTGTCCGGCCGCCTCGACGCGGTCGCCCTGGAGACGGCCGTCATGGATGTGCTGGCGCGCCACGAATCGCTGCGCACCCAGTACCCCGAGGACGAGACCGGCCCCTACCAGCAGGTCCTGGACGCCGCGGATATCGGGCTCACTCTGACCCCGGTCCCGGTGCGGCAGGACGAGGTGACGGCCGCCGTCACCGCCATCGCGCAGGCCGGCTTCGACGTCACCCGCGAATTGCCCTCGCGCATCGCGCTGCTCGTGGTCGATCGCGGCCCCGACGCCCCCTCGAACGCCGACGAGCACATCCTGGTCGTGGTGGTGCACCATATCGCCGGTGACGCCTTGTCACTGCGCCCGTTGGTCAGCGACCTGATGTCGGCCTACCACGCCCGGCTGGCCGGCGTCGCTCCCGAGTGGGAGCCGCTGCCGGTCCAGTACGCCGATTACAGCCTGTGGCGGCACGAGGTCCTCGGATCCACCAGCACGCCCGGCGATCTCGGACATCAGCAGCTGCAGTTCTGGCGCGACGCGCTGGCCGCGGCCCCCGCCCAGCTGCCGCTGCCGGTCGACCGCCCCCGTCCCGCGCAGCCGCGCAACACCGGCGGCACAGTCGATTTCAGCATTTCCGCCGAGGTGGCCACCGGCCTGCGCGAGCTGGCCCGAGCGCAGGGCGCGACCCTGTTCATGGTGGTACACGCGGCCTTCGCCGCCACCCTGGCCAGGCTGACCGGCTCCACGGACATCGTGATCGGCACGCCCGTCGGCGGGCGCGGCGAACGCGAATTGGACGGCCTCATCGGCATGTTCGTGAACACCCTGGCGCTGCGCACCACGGTGGCGGCGGCGAATTCGTTCACTGAGGTCCTGGCCGGGGTACGGGACGCCGATCTGGCGGCCTTCGCCAATGCCGAACTGCCCTTCGAGCAGGTCGTGGATGAGCTCGTCACCGATCGCACCACCGGTGCGCATCCGCTGTTCCAGACCATGCTGAGCTTCGGCGGCGGCGAGGGCCGGGTGGCGGACCTGCGCCTGCCGGGACTCACCGTGAGCCCGGTGCCGCTCACCGACCCGACCGCCAAGTTCGATCTGCACCTGGTCGTCGACGACGACGGGCAGGGTGCGCTCGACGGCGTACTGCGCTACGCCGATGAGCTTTTCGACGCCGAGACCGCCGCCGCGATCGCGGTCCGCTGGGACCGCATGCTGCGCGCGGTGGCAGCTGATCCCTCGGTGCTCGTAGGCGATATCGACCTGCTCGACGCCGAGGAGCGAAGCGCGGTCGTCGAGACCTGGGTGGCGACGGGCGAGCCCGCCGCCGACTCGGAGGCGACGCTGTCGAGCCTGTTCGACGCCGCCGTGGCGGAGAATGCCGAGCGGGTCGCGGTGCGCTTCGGTGACGAGGAGATCACCTACGGCGAACTGGATCGGCGCGCGAATGTACTGGCGCGCAGGCTGATCAGTGCGGGCGCGGGTCCGGAGTCGTTGGTGGCGGTGCTCTTGCCGCGTTCGGCGGATCTGGTGGTGGCGCTGCTGGCCGTGATCAAGACCGGTGCGGGCTACGTGCCGATCGATCCGACCTATCCGGCCGACCGCATCGCCTACGTGCTCTCGGACGCGAAGCCGACCGGTGTGCTGACCGATACCGCCGTGGAAGTCGAACTGCCGGAGGAACTTCCGGTCGTCCTGATCGGGGACGTCGCCGCGGAGCCCACCATGTCCGATGCCCTGGTTACCGATGCCGACCGCCGGGCGGCGTTGCGCCCGGACCATGTCGCCTACGTCATCTACACCTCCGGTTCCACCGGCCGCCCCAAGGGCGTGGCCGTGGCGCATCGGAATGTGGTGCGGCTGATGGCGAACACCGATCGCGAGTTCGGCTTCGGTCCCGATGATGTGTGGACGCTGTTCCACTCCTATGCTTTCGATTTCTCGGTGTGGGAGCTGTGGGGTCCGCTGCTCTTCGGCGGCAAGCTGGTCGTGGTCGATTACTACGTGTCTCGCTCGCCCGAGCAGTTCCTGGAACTGCTGCGCCGCGAACAGGTCACGGTGCTCAACCAGACCCCGTCGGCGTTCTACCAGCTGGCCGAGGCAGACCGGATCGCCGCACCGGCCGACGACGAGCCGGGCCTCTCGTTGCGCTACGTGATCTTCGGCGGCGAGGCGCTCGAACTACGTCGGCTGTCGGATTGGGTTGCCCGCCACGGTGATTCCTCGCCGTACCTGGTGAACATGTACGGCATCACCGAGACCACCGTGCACGTGTCGGCCCGGTTCCTCGACGCCGGCACCATCGCCGCCGCGACGGGATCGATCGTCGGCCGGGCCATCGCCGGCTTGAGCGTGTACGTCCTCGACGACCGCCTGCACCCGGTGCCGGTCGGTGTCGCGGGTGAGATGTACGTGGCCGGTGGGCAATTGGCGCGCGGCTACCTGGGGCGCCCCGAGCTGTCGGCGGGCCGCTTCGTGGCCTCGCCCTTCGGCACGCCCGGCGGTCGCCTCTACCGCACCGGTGACGTGGCCCGCTGGAACCGCTTCGGTGAGCTGGAATACCTGGGCCGCGCCGACGACCAGGTCAAGGTGCGCGGCTTCCGCATCGAGCTCGGTGAGATCGAGTCCGCCGTGCTGGCCCAGCCGGGCGTGGCGCAGGCCGCGGTCATCGTGCGCGAGGACCAGCCCGGCGATCAGCGCATCGTGGCCTACGTGGTGCCCGAGGACGGTGCCGCGCTCACCGGGGACGCCGTGCGCGACGGCGCGGCCGAGTCGCTGCCGTCCTACATGGTGCCCACGGCCATTGTCGTCATGGACCGAATCCCGTTGACCGTCAACGGGAAACTGGATCGCCGTGCCCTGCCTGCCCCGGCCGCGCAGGTCCGCGCCTTCCGTTCGCCGCAGACCGCGACCGAGCGGATCGTGGCCGCCGTCTTCGCCGAGGTGCTCGGCATCCCCGGGACGGAGAACGGCACCGGGCGGGTCGGCCTGGACGACGATTTCTTCACCCTGGGCGGCAATTCGCTCATCGCCACCCAGTTGGTGGCGCGCCTCGCCAAGGCCACCGGCATCGCGGCCGGTGTGCGCATGGTCTTCGAAGCCTCCACCGTGGCCGACCTGGCCGCCCGGCTCGACGCCCACGACACCGAGGTCGACGCGAATACGGCACTGCCGCCGGTGGTTCCGCAGGACCGCGGCGATGTGGTCCCGATGTCCATCGCCCAGCAGCGTATGTGGTTCCTCAACCGGTTCGACACCGCTGGCGGCGGTTACAACCTGCCATTCGCGCTGCGCCTCACCGGATCGCTGAACGTCGAGGCGCTGCGCGCCGCCGTCGACGACCTCATCGACCGGCACGAGACGCTGCGCACCATCTACCCCGAGCAGGACGGCGTGGGCCGTCAGGTGGTGCTGCCCGCCGGGACCCACCTGGTGGACCTGGAACCGCGGCCGGTGGCCGCGGCCGAACTGCCCGCGCTGGCGGAGGGCTTGGCCCGCACCGCCTTCGACGTCACCGCCGAGGTGCCGCTGCGCGCCCGGCTGCTGCGCGTCACCGATGAGGCCGACACCTACGTGCTGCTGATCGTGCTGCACCACATCGCCGCCGACGGCTGGTCGCTCACCCCGCTCACCCGCGATCTGGCCCAGGCGTACGTGTCCCGCTGCGCGTCCACCGCGCCGAACTGGCGGCCGCTGCCCGTGCAGTACGCCGACTACGCCCTGTGGCAGCGCCGCGTGTTGGGCGAGCCCGAGGACGTGACCTCGGTGCTGGCCCGCCAACTGCGTTTCTGGCAGCGCGAACTGGCCGGAGCCCCCGATGTGCTGGCCCTGCCGATCGACCGGCCGCGCCCCGCCGTGGCCACCGGCCGGGCCGGGGCCGGGACCGCCGTGCTCGACGCCGAACTGCACACGGCCGTGGTGGAATTCGCGGCCGAACACCGCGTCACCCCGTTCATGGTGCTGCACACCGCGCTGGCCGTACTGCTGGCGCGGGTGTCCGGGCAAGCGGACATCGTGGTCGGCACGCCGGTCGCCGGGCGCGGCGATGAGGCCCTCGACGATCTGGTCGGCATGTTCGTCAACACCGTGGTGCTGCGCACTCGGGTGCGGCCGGATGCCGGCCTGGCGGAGGTGCTGGCCGAGGTGCGCGAGCACGACCTGGCCGCCTTCGATCACGCCGCGGTGCCGTTCGAGACGCTGGTGGACGCGCTGAATCCGGTGCGCTCCCAGTCGCATTCGCCGATCTACCAGGTCGGCTTCACCATGCAGAACCTGGCCCAGCCCGATATCCGGCTGCGCGGCCTGGCCATCAGCGGCCTGGACGCCGGGATGCTGCCCACCCAGTTCGATCAGGACTGGACGCTCAGCGACCACTACGCCGACGGCGCGCCTGCCGGGATCGACGTCCACCTGCACTACGCCGCGGACCTTTTCGACGCCGAGACCATCGGCGACTTCCTGGCCTGGTACGAGCGGGTGCTGCGCGCGCTCGTCACCGACCCGCGCACGACGGTGGCGGAACTGGAGCTCATGTCGGTGGCCGAACGCGGCCTGCTGCTGTCGGACCGCAATGCCACCGCGCGGGCGCTGCCCCGCGAGACTCTGGCCGACCTGCTCGACCGCCGCGCCGAGCTGTCGGCCGACGCGGTCGCCGTCGAACTCGACGGCGCGACCATGACCTGGGCGGAACTCGCCGAGCGCGCGAATCGGCTGGCGCGCCTGCTGATTCGCGACGGCGTCGGCCCTGACGACATCGTCGGCGTCACCGCGGTGCGCGGCCTGGACCTGATGGTCGCCCTCTACGGCATCGTGCACGCGGGCGCGGCCTACGTCCCGGTCGATCCCGAGCACCCGGCCGACCGCCTCGCCCACGTGCTCGCCACCTCCGACGCCCGCCTGGTGCTCACCGTCGACGGCGCGGAACTGCCCGAGCTGGAAGGCATCCGGACCCTGTCGGTCACCGACTCCGACACCTCCGGATTCTCGGCCGCCCCGATCGCCGACACCGAACGCGCCCGAGCCCTGCGTCCGGACAACCTGGCCTACGTGCTGTTCACCTCCGGCTCCACCGGCAAGCCCAAGGGCGTCGGCACCAGCCACCGCGCCATCATGAACCAGCTGCGCTGGCTCGAGAACCGCTACGGCGTCACCGAATCCGACCGCATCATGCAGCGTGCGCCGCTGGCCTTCGACGTCTCGGTGTGGGAGTGCTTCCTGCCCGCCCTCACCGGCGCGCCGCTGGCGCTGCTCAGGCCGGGCGGCCACCAGGACCTGGATTACCTGGCCGCCCGCATGCGCGAGCACGGCGTCACCATCGCCGAGCACGTGCCGTCGGTGCTGGCCGCGCTGGTCGCGGAGGGCCACGGCGAGGCACTGCGCTCGTTCCGCCACCTGCACACCGGTGGTGAGGCACTGCCCGCCGAACTGCTGGGCGCGCTGCGCGCCCATGTCTCCGGCGCGGTGCACAACGCCTACGGCCCCACCGAGGCGGCCATCTCGGCGGTGTATCACGAGTTCACCGATGCCGACCCGGATTACGAGGTCGCCATCGGCCTGCCCAACTGGAACACCCGCGTCTACGTGCTCGACGCCCGCCTGCGGCCGGTCCCGACCGGCGTCATCGGCGAGCTCTACCTGTCGGGCACCCAGCTGGCGCGCGGCTACCAGGCGCGCGGCGGGCTCACCGCCGAACGCTTCGTCGCCGACCCGTTCGGCGTGCCCGGCGCGCGCATGTACCGCACCGGCGACCTGGTGCGCTGGAACCGCGCCGGGAACCTGGTGTACCTGGGCCGCAACGACTTCCAGGTGAAGCTGCGCGGCCAGCGCGTCGAGCTCGGCGAGATCGAGGCCGCGCTGCTGTCGGCCGCCGATGTCGCCAATGCCGTGGTGCTGCTCGACCGCGACAGCACGGGCACCGAATGCCTGATCGGATACGTTTCCGGGCCCGGCCTTTCCGCTGCGGCCGTCCTGGACCACGCCCGGGATCGGTTGCCCTCCTACATGGTTCCCGCGCACCTGGTGGTGCTCGAGGACATGCCGCGCACCAGCGTCGGCAAGCTCGATCGGGCGGCCCTGCCAAAGGTCGAATTCACTGCCGCGGCGACGGCTTACCGGCCCCCGAACCCCGGTGCGGAGACGCTGCTGGCCGACCTCATCGGAGAGCTGCTCGGGGAAGCGCGGGGAGGCGGAGCGGACCCGATCGGAGCGGACGACGACTTCTTCGAACGCGGCGGCAACTCGCTGCTGGCCATGCGCCTGGTCGCCCGGATCAATGCCGCCTTCGGCTGCGATCTCGGCGTACGCACGGTGTTCGAGGCCCCGACCGTGGCCCTGCTGGCCCCGGTGGTCACCGGTGCGGGCCGGCGCACGCTGCCGCCGCTGGTGGCGGTCGAGCGCCCGACGCGAATCCCCCTGTCGCCGTCGCAGACCCGTATGTGGCTGCTCAACCGACTGGATCCGGCCTCGCCCGCCTACAACATCCCGTTCGCGGTGCGGCTCATCGGCGACCTCGACTTCGAGGCGCTGCGCGCTGCCATGGCCGATGTCATGGCCCGGCACGAGGTGCTGCGCACCGTCTACCCGATGGACGCCGAGGGCGTGGGCCACCAGGTGATCCTGCCCGTGGGCACCCTCATCGACCTGCCCATGGAGGTCGTCACCGGGTCGGTGGTGGAGCGGTTCTACGAATTCGCCGCCGCCGGTTTCGATGTCACCACCGAACTGCCGCTGCGCGCCATGCTGTTGCGCGAATCCGAGACCAGCCACGTACTGGTCGCGGTGCTGCACCACATCGCCGGTGACGGCGCGTCCACCGACCCGCTGCTGGCCGACGTGGTGCTGGCCTACCTGTCCCGCACCGCCGGGAACGAGCCCGCGTGGGAGCCGCTGCCCGTCCAGCACGCCGACTACTCCCTATGGCGACACCGGGTGTTGGAGGCGGTCGGCGAGACCGAATTGGACTACTGGCGTGCGACTCTCGCCGGCGTCCCCGACGAGATCACCCTGCCCGCGGACCGTCCCCGCCCGGCCGTCGCCTCATTCCGCGGCGCGGTGGTGCGCGGCCGCATCGGCGGCGGCATCGGTGAACGGGTGCGCGAGATCGCCCGCAGGCACCACGCCACTCCGTTCATGGTGCTGCACGCCGCGCTGTCCACGCTGCTGGCACGACTGTCCGGCAGCGACGACATCGCCGTCGGCACACCGGTATTGGGCCGGGACGAACCCGTGCTGGATCGCGCGGTCGGCATGTTCGTCAATACCCTTGCGCTGCGGACCCGACCGGCCGCGCACCGCACTTTCTCCGAACTGCTGGCCGAGACCCGGGCGGCGGATCTGGCTGCCTTCGCGCACGCCGCCGTCCCGTTCGAGCAGGTGGTCAGCGCTCTCGGGGTGACCCCCGAGACCTCCCGGCATCCGCTGTTCACGGTGTCGCTGAACTATCTGGACCTGGACAACGGCACCCACGCCGTGCCCGGCCTGGTGCTGGAACCGGTCGATTTCGACGACACCGTCGCCAAATTCGACCTCACCTTCTCCGTCGGCGAGGACCTCGACGCCGACGGCAACCTGGTGGTCGAACTGGTCTACGCCACCGATCTCTACGACGAGGACACCGCCCGCGACCTGCTGCGCCGTTTCGGCCGGGTGCTGGGCACCGTCACCGCGGACCCGGCCCGCACCCTGGGCAGCGTCGAGGTGCTCTCGCCCGGTGAGCGGTGCGCCATCCTGGCCCGCCGCGGCCCAGCCGCGCTGGAACCGATGTCGCTGGCCGAAATCCTGCGCGCGGCAGTAGATCTCAACCCCGCAGCCACCGCGCTCGTGTACCGGGGCGAGCAGATCAGCTACCGGGAACTCGATGAGCGGTCCTCGCGCCTGGCGCGACTGCTCATCGAATATGGCGTCGGGGCGGAGAATTTCGTGGCCCTGTCGGTGCCGCGCTCGGTGGACTCGGTGGTGGCGCTGTTCGCGGTCGCCAAGACCGGGGCCGCGTTCCTGCCCGTGGACCCCACCTACCCGGCCGACCGCATCGGCTTCATGCTGTCGGATTCCGGTGCGCCCGTCGGCATCACGGTCGCCGAGTACGCCGACCGGCTGCCGCGCGACACCTGCGCCTGGCTGGTCCTCGACGACCCGGCCACCGCAGCGCGGCTCGCCGCGCTGCCCAGCGCGCGCCTGACGCCCGCCGAGCTGGTGCGTCCGGTGCACACCGACAATGCCGCCTGGATGATCTACACCTCCGGTTCCACCGGCCGGCCCAAGGGCGTGGTGGTCGGCAACGCGGGCATCATCGGCATCGCCGGCGTGCACCACCGGCACTCGCCGACCACGTCGAGTTCCCGTGTCCTGCACCGCACCTCGCCCAGCTTCGACGCTTCCATCCTGGAGATTCTGATGGCGTTCCCGGTGGGAGCGGCCATGGTGATCTCCCCGGTGGAGATCATCGGCGGAGCGGAGCTGAAGGAGCTCGTCGAGTCCGAGGGCGTCACTCACGGCGTGTTCACCCCCGCGGTGATCAACACCCTCGACCCCGAAACCCTGCGCGGCATGCCGTATCTCACCGTCGGTGGCGAGGGCTTCGGTCAGGACCTGGTGGACCGCTGGGGCGGCACCCGCGAGCTGTACAACGGGTACGGCCCCACCGAGATCACCATCATCAGCCACATGAGCCACCCGCTGTCGCCACACGGCCGCGTGGTGCTCGGCGACCTGGTGGACGGTCAGTCCGCGGTCGTGCTCGACAACCGGCTGCGGCCCGTCCCGGACGGCACCGCGGGCGAGTTGTACCTGCGCGGACCGGGTCTGGCGCGCGGCTACCACGGCCGCGCGGGCCTGTCCGCCGACCGCTTCGTGGCCGACCCGTACGGCGCGCCCGGCGGCCGTCTCTACCGCACCGGCGACCTGGTGCGCTGGGTGCGCAGCCCCATCCCGGGCTCCGCCGAACCCACCCTGGAGTACCTGGGCCGCTCGGACGACCAGGTGAAGGTGCGCGGCCTGCGCATCGAGCTTGGTGAGATCGACGCCGCGCTGATCGCCCACGACAGCGTGGAATTCGCGGTCACCGTCGGCCACACCGGCCGCACCGGCGACGTGTCGCTGGTGTCCTACGTCGTGCCCGCCGCCGGGCGGGTGGTGGACACCGAGGAGCTGCGCGCCTTCGCGGGCCGCTCGCTCATCGCCTACATGGTCCCGGCCGTGATCATGGTCATCGACGCCGTCCCACTCACCCCGATGGCCAAGCTGGACCGAAAGGCGTTGCCGGAGCCGGTCTTCCGCACCGCGGAGTTCCGCGCCCCGGAGACCGTCGTCGAGCGCGCCGTGGCCGACACCATCGCCGAACTGCTCGGCGCGGATCGGGTCGGCCTGGACGACGACTTCTTCGCCCTCGGCGGCAATTCGCTGAGCGCGGTGAAGCTCTCGGCCCGCCTGTCGGCGCGGCTGGGCGTGGACGTGGCCATGCGCACCGTCTTCGAGCACTCCACCGTGGCCGGTCTGGCCGCCACCGTGGACGCCGACGTGGTGCGGCCGTCCGTCGAACCGATCCTGGCCCCGCGCACCGGCTCCGGGCCGGTGCCGCTGTCGCTGCCGCAGCAGCGCATGTGGTTCCTCAACCGCTTCGACGGGGACTCCTCGGCCTACAACATGCCGATTCCGATCCGGCTGTCCGGAACGCTGGACATCCCCGCCCTGGAGGCCGCGGTGGCCGATGTGGCGGCGCGGCACGAGGTGCTGCGGACGGTATACCCGCTCACCGAATCCGGTCCGGTGCAGATGATCCAGCCCATGGATCAGGTGGAACTGCCGTCGCTGCAACCTATCTCGGTAGCGCAGAGCGAATTGTTCGGTGTGATCACCGAATTCGTGTCGGCGGGCTTCGACGTCACCAGCGGCATCCCGCTGCGCGGTCGCCTGTTCGCGCTGGCGGGCACGGAGAACGAGTACGTGCTGGTCGTGGTGGTGCACCACATCGCCGCAGACGGCGCCTCCATGGCCCCGCTGGCCCGCGACGTGATGACCGCCTACGCCGCCCGGCACGCGGGCCAGGCCCCGGCCTGGGCGCCGCTGCCGGTACAGTACGCGGACTACGCGCTGTGGCAGCGGGCCCGCCTGGGCAGTGCGGACGATCCGCGGTCGCTGCTGTCGCGGCAGCTCGGCTTCTGGCGCGACGCGCTGGCGGGCCTGCCCGATCAGTTGGACCTGCCGTCGGATCGGCCGCGCCCGGCCGTGCTGTCCACCGAGGGCGCGGCGGTCGAGTTCGAACTCGACGCCGACCTGCACCGGCGGCTCACCGAACTGGGCCGCGCGCACGGCGCCACCCTGTTCATGGTGCTGCACGCGGCGTGGGCGCTGCTGCTGGCCCGGCTGTCCGGCACCACCGACATCGCGGTCGGCTCACCGGTCGCGGGCCGCGGCGACGAGGCCCTCGACGATCTGGTCGGCATGTTCGTCAACACCCTGGTGCTGCGCACCGCGGTGGATCCGGCCGCCGACTTCACCGCCCTGCTGGCCGGCGTGCGCGAAGCCGACCTGTCCGCCTTCTCACACGCCGACGTGCCATTCGAACGTCTGGTGGAGGCACTCGACCCGGTCCGCTCCACCGCTCGCCACGCCCTGTTCCAGGTCGGCTTCTCGTTCAACAATGTCGAGTCCCCGGAGCTGGAACTGGACGGATTGCGGGTCGGCGCGGCCGATTTCGAGACCGTCATCTCGCAGTTCGACCTGCACCTGGTGATCGCCGACCGCTACGCCGCCGACGGCGCCCCGGCCGGACTCAGCGCCCAGCTCACCTACGCCACGGCCCTGTTCGACAAGGGCACCGCTACCGGGTTCGCCGAACGCCTGAGCCGCCTGCTCTACGCGATCGTGGCCGGCCCGGCGACCCCGGTCGGGGACCTGGAACTGCTGGCCACGGCCGAACGGTCGCGAATCCTGAAGTCCTGGAACCAGACCGGGTACCGCACCGATCGCACCCTCACCCTGCCGGACCTGCTGAATCGCACCATCGCCGACACCCCGGACGCAATCGCGCTCGTAGGTGACGGCGACGAGCGGGTCATCGTCACCTACGCCGAACTCGGCGAGCGCGTGAATCGGCTGGCCCGGCACCTGATCTCGCTCGGCGTCGGCCCGGAGAGCCGGGTGGCGCTGGCGCTGCGGCGCTCGGTGGACCTGGTGGTCGCCATGTACGCGGTGTCGGTCGCCGGTGGCGCGTACGTGCCGGTGGATCCGGACCAGCCCGCCGACCGCACCGAGTACATCCTCGCGACCGCGGACCCGGTGACCGTGCTGACCTCCGGCACCGACCTGTCGGTGGACACCGCCCAGGTCCGCATCGACCTGCTGGATCTGGCCGGATACTCCGACGAGCCGGTCAGCGACGCCGAGCGTCGCGCCCGGCTGCGGCCCGCGCACACCGCCTACGTCATCTTCACCTCCGGCTCCACCGGACGGCCGAAGGGCGTGGCCGTGCCGCACGCGGCCATCGTCAACCAGTTGCTCTGGAAGACCTCGGAATTCGCGCTCGGCGAAGATGACGCCGCCCTGCTGAAGACCGCCGCCACCTTCGACCTGTCGGTCTGGGAGTTCTGGTCGGCGGCGGCGTCCGGCGGCCGGCTGGTCATCGCCCGCCCAGACGGACAGCGCGATCCGGCCTATCTGCGCGAGCTCATGGTCCGTGAGCGGGTCACCACCCTGCACGCGGTACCGTCCATGGTGGACGCGCTGCTCAGCGCCGGAGCCGACCTGCCCGAGCTGCCGCTGCGGCGGGTGCTGGCCATCGGTGAGGCGCTGCCCGCGCGGCTGGCCCAGCGCTTCCGCGCGGCGCAGCCCGACACCGAGCTGTACAACCTGTACGGCCCCACCGAGGCCGCTGTCTCGATCACCAATCACTATGTGACCGAGGACGATCAGGTCACGGTGCCGGTCGGCGCACCGGAGTGGAACTCGCGGGTCTACGTCCTCGACGCCCGGCTGCGGCCGGTCCCCGCCGGGGTGGAAGGCGAGCTGTACCTCGCGGGCGCACAGCTGGCGCGCGGCTACTTCCGTCGCCCCGAACTGACCGCGGATCGCTTCGTGGCCAACCCCTTCGAACCGGGCGAGCGCATGTACCGCACCGGCGACCTGGTGGCCTGGAACGCCGAGGGCGAACTGGAATACCGGGGCCGCACCGACTTCCAGGTGAAGGTGCGCGGCTTCCGCATCGAACTGGGCGAGATCGAGGCCGCGCTGCTGGCACTGCCGCAGATCGCGCGGACCGCGGTGCTGGTGCTGGACCGGGGCGCGCAGGGCGGCACCCTGGTGGCCT
This sequence comes from Nocardia sp. NPDC051981, assembly GCF_040680715.1. Classification (NCBI taxonomy): domain Bacteria; kingdom Bacillati; phylum Actinomycetota; class Actinomycetes; order Mycobacteriales; family Nocardiaceae; genus Nocardia; species Nocardia sp. NPDC051981. The sequence continues at coordinate 77,693 of NZ_JBFAXK010000008.1, forward strand.
ACCTGGTCCCGGCCGCGGGCGTCGCGCTCGACACCGATCGGGTGGCGGCCGCGCTGCGCGAACGGTTGCCGTCCTACATGGTGCCCTCGGCCTTCACGGTCCTGGATACCCTGCCGCTCAACGCGAACGGCAAGCTGGACCGCGCCGCGCTGCCGGAACCGGTGTTCGCGGCCCGCGAATTCCGCGCTCCCACCAGCGAAGTGGAGCGCACCGTGTGCGCCGTGTTCGCCGAGGTGCTCGGTGCGGAGCGAATCGGCTTGGACGACAACTTCTTCGAGCTGGGCGGCAACTCGCTGCTGGCGGTGCGGCTGGCCGCCGAGCTGAGCACGGCCTTCGGCACCACGGTGCCGGTACTGGCGCTGTTCACCGACCCCACCCCGGGCGGCCTGGCGGCGCGGGTACAGCGTCGGGAGTTCGCGGTGGACCGCGCCTTCGACGTGCTGCTGCCGCTGCGCGACGGTACCGGCGCGCCCCTGTTCTGCATCCACCCCATTGGTGGCGTGGCCTGGTCCTTCGCGGGCCTGACCGCTCACCTGGAGGGGGACCGGCCCATCTACGGTCTGCAGTCCCCGACGCTGGCCAGCGCGGTGCCGCTGCCGGATTCGATCGAGGAATGGGCCGACCGCTACGTCGAGGAGATCCGCCGGGTGCAGCCGGAGGGGCCGTACCATCTGCTCGGCTGGTCGCTGGGCGGCGTCATCGCGCACGCGATGGCGGTGCGGCTGCAGGACGACGGGCAGCGGGTGGCGACGCTGGCCATGCTGGACAGCTCGCTGGATGTGGACGGCCCCATGGTCGACGCCGGGGCCCAGTCGGTCACCGTGCCGATCGGGGAGATGCTGGGCGACCTGCTCGGCGATCCGGCCGACCTCGAAGTCCTCGACCCGGCCGCCCTGGCCGACCAGCTGGCCGCGCTGCCCGAGCCCTTCGCCTCGGTCGGCGCGGATCGCCTGGCCCGCATCATCGACAGCGGCGTGGCCTCGCTCGAGCTCATCGGCCGCTACCGGCCTCGCCCCTTCCACGGTGACCTGCTGTATTTCACGGCGGCCCTGGACGATCCGACCGGAACCCTGGGCATCTCGGGCTGGCCCGACGCCATCGACGGCGAACTGCGCAACCACTCGGTGTGGGCCACCCACTGGCGGATGGCGAGCCCGGAGGCGCTGGCCGTGGTCGCCGACGCCCTGAACGGGCAGCTCCCGAACGAATCCGGCCGGCACGCCGCAGCCGGCTCGGAAGACCGTGCCTAGAAAGGAATACCGCAATGAGCAATCCCTTCGACGATGAAGACGCGCAGTTCTACGTGCTGGTCAACGAGGAAGAACAGCACTCGCTGTGGCCGGTGTTCGCCGCCATCCCCGGCGGCTGGTCGGTCGCGCACGGCCCCTCCCGGCGGCAGACGTGCCTGGACTACGTCGAGGCGCACTGGACGGACATGCGGCCCAAATCGCTCATCGAGGCGATGGCGGTCGATCCCGAATAACCCGCGGAAATAACAGCTCCGCACCTGAACCCGAGGCCGCTCATGGCCTCGTGCGGCGGTCCCGAGAAGAAACCACACATCGAGGGGGTCTGTCCGCGTCGTGAAAGAAAGGGAAACACCATGACCACCACTCCTCCCCCCACCGGCGGCGGAACCACCGTCGACATCGGCGCCCTGATGACCCAGGTGCTGCAGTTCCTCGGCGCTGGTTCCACCGCGAGCTACAACCCCAAGGGACCGAAGGGCAAGCGTCGCAACGCGAAGTAATTCGCATTGCCGCTACGCGAAGCGATTCGCACTGAAGAAAACAATCTCGAAAGGATTCACCCCATGCCTCTCTACACAGGCAGTGGCTTCACCGACCTCTTGCTCGCCTTCGCTCACCTCGTGACTTCTGGATCGTCGACGTCGATCACCCAGCCGGGCGCGGGCACCACCACGCCGCCGGTCGTCTAGGAGGCGCGATGTTCAGCGGCAGTGCAATCAACGACCTCTTCGAGCTGATGGCGAAGGCGTTGGGCACCGGCTCCTCGTACACCTTCCCGCCGCAGACCACGACCACTGCGTAGCGGTCGGCCAGGTGTGAAGGCCGCCAGGACATTCCGGTCCTGGCGGCCCCGGGCCCGCGACGTCCGGCCATCGGCGCTCAGGCGACGGCCGGCCAGTCCCAGCCCAGCTGAAGAAACATGCCCAGCCGGTCGCTGACCGCGCGGATCTCGCTGATGCGCGAGCCGGTCAGGGTGAAGATCCAGATCTGCTCGACGTCGCAGGTGCGTCCGGTCGGCTCCGGCATCCGGGCATGCGCGCCGGTGTGGCGGCCGATCACCCGCAGCCGCGCCACGATCCGATCGTCCTCACCGATCAACTCCTGCACCAGGATTCCGCTCTCCTGCTCGTCGATGGCACTGAAGGCCGCGAGCTGCTGACGGAAGCCCTCGATGGCGGCACCCGGTGCGTTCTCCTCCCCGAAGATCACCTTGTTGTGGTCGATCACCTGCGGGGACAGGTAACGGACCCACTCGGTCCCACCCTCGAGGCCGTGGTTGAGCGCGTCGATGAACGCGGTGATGACGGTCTTGTTGTCGGCGACGGTGGTGGTCATGCGCTTTCTCCCTTTCCGACAACTCTTACGTCGTAAGAGTTCGTTGCTGTGGATTATGATTCACTTACGACGTAAGAGTTGTCAACGCCGGAAGGAAAACCGATGGCCGCCAAGCGCACCCGAGCCGAACGAGCAGGCATTTCCCGTGACCAGGTGCTCGACGCGGCGCTCGCCTGCGCCGATCGGGACGGCCTGGCCGCGCTGTCCATGCGTAAGCTCGGCGCCGAACTCGGTGTGGAGGCCATGACCCTGTACCACTACGTCCCGAACAAGGACGCCCTGCTCGACGGTATGGTCGAGCGCGTCATGTCCGAGGCCGACGCCGGATTCACCGACGGCCCTTGGCAATCGGTCCTGGTCGACTACGCCCGCGCCCTGCGGACCGCGCTGCTCGCGCATCCCGGCGCGCTGCCGCTGGTCGCGACCCGGCCCGCGGTGACCCCGAAGACCCTGCACACCGCCGAACGCGGCCTGAAACTATTGGTGGAGGCTGGTTTCGACCTCGGCCCCGCCCTCGACGCCCTGAACGCGCTCACCCTGTTCGTGGTGGCCCACGCCAATTCCGAAGCCCGTACGACCCCCGTCAACGAGGCGGGTGATCCCGGATCGGTCGACTACCTGAAAACCCTCGAGCCCGAGGAATTCCCGCTGATCCTGCGGGCGGCACGCACCGGCGCGGGCACCGATGACCGCACCCGTTTCGAGTTCGCCGTAGCGGCCCTCGTCCACGGCTTCGCCGCCGCGGGACTACCGGCGAATCACCTGGTGTGAGAGCGATGCCCGGCTGGGTGACCGCGGTGTCGAACAGCGCGCGGTGCGTTGGTGAGTCCGGCATCATCTGCATGGCGGTGCCCATATCCGGCGAACTCGCGGCCGGCGGCGACCGCAGCCGCGGCGCCGAGGTCAGCGGCTGAACCGGGGCGATCGGCGGATTCTCCGGGCCGAGGATGCGTGAGCCGATTGATTTCCAGTTCCACCGCCGCGCGCATTTCCGCCGCAGTGCGCCGGAGATCTGTCAGCCGCTCGTATAGCGAATGCGCACTTGCGGTATCGACAGGCCGGTAGGCGGCGGATTGCCTTCCCGCAGATCGTCGATGAGCCGATCGGCGCTGGTGGCGCGGTCGCCCGCGGCGGCCAGGCGGGGCCGGCGAAGGTCGTAACATGATGGCCCCCAAACCAACCGACTGGTCTTCTATGCTGAGTTGGATCGGGCCGAGTATGTGAATCGGTTCGACCATAGGACGGCAATTATTCCGCCGCGACGCGGCCGCAAACGGCGGAAACCGGTGAGTGAATTCGACTCGCGCGTGCAGCTTCAACCATCGGCGAATGTTTGGCAAATATATTTGCTCAGAAGAGAAGCCCTAATCACCACGAAAGAGTCTCGGAAGCGTGGCAGCGAATACTTTTCGGCATGACCGCTACACCGGGATTGCCAATGGTGACCGCAATGAGCAGGAGTGAGGACGACGAGGCCGTGCCCGGCGGCGATCATGCGCGCCACGGCCCGGCCGCCCGGAGTCCCGCAATCGCTGACGGGTAGCTATGAGAGGAAGACCATGAGCCGGAGTGACACGGTCGAACCGAATACCATCGGCCTCTACTGGGACCGCGACGGCGACATCTGGCAGCGGGAGGACGCCGGTTGGCGGCTCATCCTGCAGAGCGGCGTCGCCGTCGATCCGATCTCGCTGTGGGACTGGGACAAAGGGCACGTGTGCGACTACGCGCCGTTCACCCCGCTGAAAACCCTGGCCGGTTAGCCCTCAGGACTCCGGCGTCCCGGCTCCGAAGAGGGTGACCTCCATGAGCCGGATCACCCTGGGCTGCGGGCAGATCGCCGGATACCCGCCGAACTCCCGGCCCAGGTCCACCACCAGACCGAAGGCGGCCTGCACCAGGATGCGCGCCTCGCCCTCGGACAGTTCCGGGCGCACCGCCACCAGCAGCCGCACCCACTCGGTCACGATGAGCCGCTGCACATTGCGCAGCATGGTGCGCTCCTCGGCGGCGACGTGCCCGAACTCGGCGTAGTACACGAAGGTCAGCTCGCGCTCGGCGAACGACCCCGCGACATACAGGTCCACCAGCTTGCTCATCGCCTCGGCCGGACTCGACGAGGACGCCACCGCCGGCCCGATCGCCCCCGACACCCGATCCGCCGCCCGCCGGAACGCGGCGGCCAGCAGATCACCCTTGCTGCGGTAGTAGCGGTACACGGCCGAGGCCGCCGACAGATCCGCCGCCGCCGCGATGTCCTCCACGCTCACGTTCGGATAGCCGCGCGCGTGGAACAGCTCGACGGCCTTCTTGAGCAGCAGCTCGTGCTTGAAGCTCTGCGGAATCTCCACCGTCCGCGGCGGCTCGGCGACGGTGCCCTCGGGCGGCAGCTCGGTCGCGATGATGGCGTCGCAGGCCGAATGTAGCAGGGCCGTCAGCGATTTCGCGGGCAGCGTGGCGTGATGGTCGCCAATGCTGGAGACGACACTGAGTATCGACACCGCCCGCACCGCGCGACTGTGCCCGTCCAGTTCGGGCCGCACATCCGCGATGAGCCCGCGCAGGGTGGTCAGCGCCGCGGTGAACTGCTCCTCGAGGGTCTGCCGGTCGGTGTCGTCGAGGTAGCGGCGCTCCCAGCGCACCAGGGTGACCGTGGCGCGATTGGCGATGGTCTCGGCGATCAACCGATCCAGCACCCGGTCCAGCCGTTCGCGCGGGGACAGGCCCTCGGACTCGTCGGGCGGGGTGGCGGCCTCCGCGGTCAGCCGCGCCAGCCGCAGCAACTCCTCGCGGAAGAGCGCGTATTTGCTCGGATAGTGGCGATACAGTGCGGCCGAGGAAATGCCGAGCCGCGCGGCGATGTCCTCCATGCTGACGCCGTGATAGCCCAGCGAACCGAAGGCGGCGGCCGAGGTGGCGGCGATCTGGGCGCGCCGGTTCTTCGGGCGGCGGCGGATCACGCGCTGCGGCTGCTCCTCGACGGTCATATTCGCAATGGTAGTCACCAGGCATTTCCGTCGACGCCGCGCCGCCGATCTCGTAGGCTGCCCACAGGATCCGCGTCCATCAGAACGGAGCCGGCATGCGCACGGTCGATGTCGAACGCACCATCGCGGCAGCGCCGCCCGACGTCTTCGACTGGCTCACCGATGTCGCCAATTACCAACGGGTCCCGTTGGTTCGCCGCGTCACCCTGGTGCGTCCCGGCGATACCGCGGGCAACGGCGCGGGCGCGGTGCGCCTGGTGGTGACCCCGCTGCTGCGCCTCACCGAGGAGATCGTGGAATACGATCCGCCGCGTCTCATGCGCTACCGATTGCTGAATTCCGTTCCGCCGCTGCGACATCAGGAGGGATCCATCACCTGCGCGCCGGTCGCGTCCGGCACCCGGGTGCACTGGTCGTCCACCTTCGAGATCGCCGCGCCCGTGCTCGCGCCGCTGTGGACGCGGATCTTCCTGCCGGTGGTGCGCGGCGGCTTCGTCATGGTGCTGCGAACCGCGGAGCGCGAGTTGGGCGGACGGTGACCAGGAAGCGTAGCGCGCAAGCTCGGTCCTTCAGGGCCGGGTTAGCGCATCGACTTTGGTCGTCCTGGGGTACGGGGTAGTCGTTGCTGTTGTTCGATGTACTGCTGGATGATCGATAGCGGTGCGCCACCGCAGGAGGCGGCGAGGTAGCTCGGCGACCACAGGTGCCCGTTCATGCTGTGCCGGTTCACCCAGCCCCGGTATTGGTCACGCAGGCGACGTGCGGACACCCCCCTCGAGGCTGTTCACCAGCTTGGACACTGCAACCTTGGGCGGGTACTCGATCAGTAGGTGCACGTGGTCGTGTTCGCAAACCTTGGTGATCACCGAGGCGAAGAAGACCCCGGAACGTGCGTGGTTGTCGGAGGTTTCCAGTGTCGTGTTGGTGCAGGCGCTCGGCGACCTGCACACCGCGTACCGCAACTTCTTTGCCTCGGTCACTGGGAAACGCAAGGGCGCGAAGGTTGCTCAGCCGCGTTTCCGGTTACTTCTCGAGGGTGGATCGGTTCTTCCCGTCCACGCAAATGTGTTCGGTGTGCGGGGCACTCGGGGGAAGAAGCCGTTGCATGTGCGGGAATGGACCTGCATGTGCGGCACCATCCACGACCGGGATTTGAACGCCGCGAAGAACATTCTGGCCGCAGGACGTGCGGACAGGCTGAACGCCTGCGGAGAGTCGGTCAGTCTCCCCGCCTAGCGGAGAGCGCGACTCTGTGAAACAGGAACCCACCGAAGAACCGCAAGGTTCAGCAGGAATCCCGGCCGTTCACGGCTGGGAGGATGTCAAGCGGTTACCATCTGGGGCCATGGCGGAGATCAAGGTGGAGCGCCTGAACTCAGTGGCGCTCGTAACGGTGCACGACCCCGACAAGCGGAATGCGTTGACGCTGGACCTGTCCGCCGATCTCGCGGACGCGGTGGCGGACGCGGAGGCCGACGACTCGGTACACGCGCTGGTGGTGACCGGCACGCCCCCGGCCTTCTGCGCCGGCGCGAACCTGACCGCCCTGGGCGAGGCGAAAGAGGAGGGCCTGCGGGCCATCTACGAGGGCTTCCTGGCGGTGGCGCGCTGCAAGCTGCCCACCGTGGCGGCGGTCGGCGGTGCGGCGGTCGGCGCGGGCCTGAACCTGGCCCTGGCCGCGGACGTGCGATTCGCGAATCCCAAGGCGCGCTTCGACGCTCGCTTCCTGCGCCTAGGCATCCACCCGGGCGGCGGCATGACCTGGATGCTGCAGCGTGCGGTCGGTCCGCAGCAGGCCGCGGCCATGACGCTGTTCGGGGAGGTGCTCGACGCGCAGGCCGGCGCGCAGGCCGGTCTGGTGCACCGCGTCGTCGACGGCGATCATGCCGCCCTGGTGGCCGCCGCCGTCGAATTCGCCTCCGCCACCGCGGAAGTCCCGCGCGAGCTGCTCATCACCACCAAGCGCACCATGCGCGCCACCCGCGCCCTGGCCGCCCACGCCGAGGCGGTGAACACCGAGGTGGTGCCGCAGCTGGCCTCCCTCGAATCCCCGGAATTCGCTGCCCGCCTGGCCGCGGCCCAGACCCGGATCACGGGTTCGAAGAACTGAGAAACACAGTGGCGCGGGCGGATTCACATCCGCCCGCGCCACCGTCCCCGACCGCGCTCGGGGAGATCCCAGGACCCCCGACCGCGCGGCCGGATCCTTGACCTCTGACCGCCCCATTCATGTCGCCCGCACTGTTGCGCCCACCGACGCCGAAGGACCCGGCACCCGGTTCGCCGTCTGGGTCCAGGGATGCACTGTGAGGTGCTACGGCGTCGCGCGGTGCTGGTCGCCGGGCCGTACATCGTGATCCGCACCGTCGGTGCGGCCAGGTGAGGACGGCCGAACGGATGAGTTGACGATCGTCTACCCGATCGATGATCGAGCAGGATCATGCCGCATCGTGCTTCTCGAACCGGGCGACGAACCGCAGTTCCAGTGCGTGGGCCAATCGCTCCAACATTCCGATAGTGGGTGTGCCGCCGCCGGATTCGAGCCGGGACACCTCGGGCTGACGCAGCCCGGCCCGCTGGGCCAGCTGCGTCTGCGAGAGTCCGAGTTCGAGACGACGCTCGCGGATAGCATTAGCGAACTCGATCGCCAGCCGCGTTTCCTCGCGCCCGGCGTTGTACTAGTCGACGTCGAAATCGGAGTTCCCGCACAAGCCGAAGGCGATGGACCGCGCGAAAATGGCTCGCAAAGTCTGCGAAACCAACCACACCGACCCGGCACACCTCACGTTCGACCCGATGGGAGACACCGAATCATGAATGCACAGAAAGATTTCGACACCACTCTGGCCGCCAAGCGTGCCACCCCCGAATACCAGGCAGCCATGAAGGCGTACGCACTGGCACACGAACTGGGCCGCCAGGTACGCGCAGCCCGGGAAACGCGCGGCTGGACACAAACCGAGCTAGCCCGGCGATCCGGCCTGAAACCACATGCGATCAGCCGTCTCGAAGCCGGTGACGTGGTACCGACGTTGACGACCCTCGAACGAGTTGCCGCCGCCCTCGATGCCGAACTCTTGGTATCCCTGGCCGCGTAACCGTGACAAACGGCATCAGACGTGGCAGGCCAGCTTCGGGCAGCGCCGTCTCGACAGCACAACTACGGCACGAGAAGTGGGTGGTGAGTTTGAACGAGACCGCCACGAGCGGTTCGCGCACCGTCACGAATACCACAAAGCCGCCGGTCGATGACCGGCGGCTTTGCCATGAAGTGGAGCTGAGGGGACTCGAACCGCTACGTCAGGGTCATGTTCCGAGTACTCAGCTCAGGGCGGCGAGGGCCATGCGGCGCAGTACCGGGCGGGCGCGAGTGGCGCTGGCGGGGGCGCTGTGCGGGGTCGAGTTGATCAGGCCGAAGGTCGCGTGCGCCTGCACGCGCGCGGCCTGCTCGGGCAGCTCCGGATGAAGCTTGCGTAGGACCTCGACCCAGACCTCGACGTACTGGCGCTGGGTTCGCCGGACCTGGCGGCGGGCCGATTCCGGCAGATTCTCCAGATCGCGGTCCTGGATCCGAATGAGTTCGGGCTCGCCCAGCGCGAAGTCGAGGTGGAAATCGACCAGCGCCTCCAATGCCGACAGTGGGGAGCTCGCGGTCTCGGCCACGGCCCGGCCGCCGTCGAGCAGCCGCTGGCTGATGCCGACCAGCAGCTCGACCAGCAGCGCCTCCTTGTTGGGGAAGTGCCGATACACCGCGGGCCCGCTGATCCCGGCCGCCGCGCCCAGGTCGTCGAGCCGCATGCCCAGGAATCCGCGATCGGCGATGAGCCGCGCCCCCGCCTCCAGCAGCTGCTGCCTACGCTGGGCTTTGAGCTGCTCACGACGGGTGAGCGTGACGGTTTCCGCAGTGTTCACCGTGGCTCCCTCTCGCCGGTGCTGGACAACTCAGTTAGTGAAGATTATCTTATTTTCCAGTTATTGGTGACTAACCGAGCGGCCGGATCGGCCGAACGGGGAGGCGGAGCGGATGACGCTGACCGAAGGCACACGGACCGGGAACCGGGCCGCGCATCTGGCGCTGGTCGACGAGCTGCGGGAGCGGCTGGCCATCAGCGCGCTGGGCGGACCGGAGCGGGCCCGGGAACGGCACCTGGCGCGCGGCAAGCTGCTGCCGCGCCAGCGGGTGGACCAGCTGCTGGACACCGGCAGCCCGTTCCTGGAGCTGTCGCCGCTGGCGGCCAACGGCATGTACGACGACGAGTCGCCCGGCGCGGGCGTCATCGGCGGCATCGGCCGCGTCTCCGGGCGCGAGTGCGTGATCATCGCCAATGACGCGACGGTCAAGGGCGGCACCTACTACCCGATGACGGTCAAGAAGCACCTGCGCGCCCAGGAGGTGGCGCTGCAGAACAACCTGCCGTGCATCTACCTGGTCGACTCCGGCGGCGCCTACCTGCCCCGCCAGGACGAGGTGTTCCCCGATCGCGAGCACTTCGGCCGCATCTTCTACAACCAGGCGAACATGAGCGCCAAGGGCATCGCGCAGATCTCCGCGGTGCTCGGCTCCTGCACCGCCGGCGGCGCGTACGTGCCCGCCATGAGCGACGAGACCGTCATCGTCCGCAATCAGGGCACTATCTTCCTGGGCGGTCCGCCGCTGGTGAAGGCCGCCACCGGTGAGGTGGTCACCGCCGAGGAGCTGGGCGGCGGCGATCTGCACTCGCGCACCTCGGGTGTCACCGACCACCTGGCCGAGAGCGATCAGGACGCGCTGCGCATCGTGCGCAATATCGTGGCCACCCTCGGCCCGAAGACCCAGACCCCGTGGGATGTCGCGCCGACCGTGGATCCCATTGCGCCGCAAGACGAGCTGTACGACGTGGTCCCGGTGGACCTGCGCACCCCGTACGACGTCCGCGAGGTCATCACCCGCATGGTGGACGGCGGCGAATTCCAGGAATTCAAGGCCGAATACGGCAAGACGCTGGTCACCGGCTTCGCCCGCATCCACGGCCACCCGGTCGGCATCGTCGCCAACAATGGCGTGCTGTTCAGCGAATCCGCCATGAAGGGCGCGCATTTCATCGAACTGTGCGACAAGCGCAAGATCCCGCTGCTGTTCCTGCAGAACATCACCGGCTTCATGGTCGGGCGCGACTACGAGGCGGGTGGCATCGCCAAGCACGGCGCCAAGATGGTGACCGCCGTGGCGTGCGCCCGCGTGCCCAAGCTGACCGTGGTCATCGGCGGCTCCTACGGCGCGGGCAACTACTCCATGTGCGGGCGCGCGTATTCGCCGCGCTTCCTGTGGATGTGGCCCAATGCCCGCATCTCGGTCATGGGCGGCGAGCAGGCGGCCTCCGTGCTGGCCACCGTGCGCGGGGAAGCGCAGGGAGGTGGAGCGCAGTCCGAGGCGGACCTCGAGGCATTCAAGGGCCCGATCCGGGAGCAGTACGAACACCAGGGCAACCCGTACTACTCCACGGCCCGCCTCTGGGACGATGGCGTCATCGACCCCGCCGACACCAGAACCGTTGTCGGCCTGGCCCTCTCGGTCTGCGCGCAGGCCCCGCTCGAGCCCGTCTCCTACGGCGTCTTCCGGATGTGATGACCTTGATGAACACGATGTCCTCCTTTGTCTCCGACAAAGCGCAACCCGTCGCCTTCGACACCGTGCTGGTCGCCAATCGCGGCGAGATCGCGGTGCGGGTCATTCGCACCCTGCGCGCCATGGGAATTCGATCGGTCGCGGTCTACAGCGACGCCGACGCCGACGCCCGCCATGTGCGCGAGGCCGATACCGCGGTCCGCCTCGGCCCGGCCCCCGCTCGCGAGTCCTATCTCAGCATCGACAAGGTGGTCGCGGCCGCCGTGCGCTCCGGCGCGCAGGCCGTGCACCCGGGATACGGCTTCCTGTCGGAGAATTCGGCCTTCGCGGCCGCGCTCGAGGCCGCGGGCATCGCCTTCCTGGGCCCCTCCGCCCGCGCCATCGAGGTGATGGGCGACAAGATCACCGCCAAGAACGCGGTGGCCGAATACGGCGTACCGGTGGTGCCCGGCATCGCCAAGCCCGGCCTCACCGACGCCGAATTGATCGACGCCGCAACGGAGATCGGCTACCCGGTGCTGGTGAAGCCGTCCGCCGGTGGCGGCGGCAAGGGCATGCGCCGGGTCGACGATCCGGCCGACCTGCCCGCCGCCCTGGTCAGCGCCCGCCGTGAGGCCGGCGCGGCCTTCGGCGACGACACCCTGTTCCTGGAGCGCTTCGTCACCCGCCCCCGGCACATCGAGGTACAGATCCTGGCCGACCAGTTCGGCCACGTGCTGCACCTGGGCGAGCGCGAGTGCAGCCTGCAGCGCCGCCACCAGAAGGTGATCGAGGAGGCGCCGTCGCCGCTGCTGGATCCGCAGACCCGCGCCCGGATCGGCGCGGCCGCCTGCAATACCGCGCGCAGTGTCGACTACGTCGGTGCGGGCACGGTCGAGTTCATCGTCTCCGCTGACCAGCCGGACGAGTTCTTCTTCATGGAGATGAACACCCGCCTGCAGGTCGAGCACCCGGTGACCGAGCTGGTCACCGGCGTCGATCTGGTGGAATGCCAGGTGCGCATCGCGGCCGGGCAGAAGCTGGCGGCCGCGCAGGACGACATCCGCCTCACCGGCCACGCCATCGAGGCGCGCGTCTACGCCGAGGACCCGGGCCGCGACTTCCTGCCCACCGGCGGCACCGTGCTCGCACTGTCGGAGCCGGAAGGCCCCGGCGTGCGGGTGGATTCGGGCCTGCGCGCCGGCACCGTGGTCGGCAGCGACTATGACCCCATGCTGTCCAAGGTCATCGCCCACGCCGCCGACCGCGCCGCCGCCATCGCCAAACTCGATGCGGCCCTGCGGGACACGCAGATCCTCGGCGTGCGCACCAATACCGATTTCACGCGCTTCCTGCTCGCCGACCCGGATGTCCGTGCGGGACAGCTGGATACCGGTCTGCTGGACCGCCGCGCCGTGGACTTCACGCCCGAACCGGTCAGCGACGAGCAGTTCATCGCGGCCGCGGCCGAACTCTGGCTGCGCCGCTGGCCGGCCGCCCCGGTCGATCCGTGGCAGCAGCCCACCGGCTGGCGGGTCGGCGCGCACGCACCCGTCGGCATCCGCCTCATCGGCGGCGACCGCACGGCCCACGTGTACCTGTCGGGCACCCCGGAGCAGGCGACGGCCTGGGTCGAGGGCGGCGAAAAGCACGTCCTGACAGTGGAATCCGACGGTGACTCGCTGATGCTGGCCCTCGACGGCCTGCGCACCCGCTTCCGCGTCGCGACCGGGTCCGGTCAGATCTGGGTCGCCGATCGCACCGGCACCGCGCTGCTGCGCGAGGTCGCCGAGGCCGATGTCCGCGGCGGCGACGCCCATATCGGCGATGCCGAGATCCAGAGCCCCATGCCGGGTTCGGTCATCGCCACTCCGGCCGCCGACGGCGAGATCGTCGCCGCGGGCACGCCCATCGTGGTCGTGGAGGCCATGAAGATGGAACACACCCTCACCGCACCCATTGCCGGCCGCGTCGAACTGCTGGTCGAGCCCGGCGCGCAGGTGAAACTCGAACAGCCGCTGGCTCGCATCATCGCCGAGGAGAACACCCAGTCATGACCGATTTCCTGTCCACCGGAACCCTGCCGGACGAGTACCGCGAACTCGCCCTCACCGTCCGCGATTTCGCCAACCAGGTGGTGGCCCCGGTCGCCGCCAAGCACGACGCCGAGCACAGCTTCCCCTACGAGGTGGTCTCGGGCATGGCCGACATGGGCCTGTTCGGCCTGCCGTTCCCGGAGGAGTTCGGCGGCATGGGCGGCGACTACTTCGCGCTGTGCCTGGCCCTCGAGGAGCTCGGCAAGGTCGACCAGAGCGTGGCCATCACCCTGGAGGCCGGCGTCTCCCTGGGCGCCATGCCGATCTACCGCTTCGGCAACGACAAGCAGAAGGCGGAGTGGCTGCCGCTGCTCGCCAGCGGGCGCGCGCTGGGCGCGTTCGGCCTCACCGAGCCCGGCGCGGGCAGTGACGCGGGCGGCACCCGCACCACCGCGCGGCTGGACGGCGACAGCTGGATCATCAACGGCTCCAAGCAGTTCATCACCAACTCGGGCACCGACATCACCCGGCTGGTGACGGTTACCGCGGTCACCGGGGGAGTGGACGGCAAGAAGGAGATCTCGACGATCATCGTGCCGACCGACACTCCCGGCTTCACCGCCGAACCCGCCTACAACAAGGTCGGCTGGAACGCCTCCGACACCCACCCGCTCAGCTTCGACGACGTCCGGGTGCCCGCCGAGAACCTGCTCGGCGAGCGCGGCCGCGGCTACGCCAACTTCCTGCGCATCCTCGACGAGGGCCGGATCGCCATCGCGGCGCTGTCGGTCGGCGCGGCGCAGGGCTGCGTGGACGAGAGCGTGCGCTACGCCAAGGAGCGCGAGGCATTCGGCCGCGCCATCGGCAGCAACCAGGCCATCGCCTTCAAGATCGCCCGCATGGAGGCGCGCGCCCACATGGCCCGCACCGCCTACTACGACGCGGCCGCGCTCATGCTGTCCGGCAAGCCTTTCAAGAAGCAGGCCGCCATCGCCAAGCTGGTCGCCAGCGAGGCCGCCATGGACAATGCCCGCGACGCCACGCAGATCTTCGGCGGCTACGGCTTCATGAACGAATATGCTGTGGCGCGGCACTATCGCGACAGCAAGATCCTGGAAATCGGTGAGGGCACCACGGAGGTGCAGTTGATGCTGATCGGTCGGGAGCTCGGCCTGTGAGCGAGCGACACACGGGCACCGCCGGGGTGAAGCGGGTCGTCCAGCGCGGCCTGTGGTTCGACGAGTTCGAGATCGGCGTGGTGTACGAGCATCGGCCCGGCCGTACCATCACCGAGGCTGACAATGTGCTGTTCACGACGCTGACCATGAACACCCAGGCCTTGCACCTGGACGCGGCGTTCTCCGACGCGCTGCCGCCGTTCCACCAGCGGCTGGTGAACTCCATGTTCACGCTGTCCACGCTGGTGGGCCTGTCGGTGGCGCAGCTGACCCAGGGCACCATCGTGGCCAACCTCGGCTTCTCCGAGATCGCCTTCCCCAAGCCGCTCTTCCACGGCGACACCCTGTACGCCGAGACCGTGGTGACGGACCTGCGGGAATCCAAGAGCCGCCCGGGCGAGGGCATCGTGACCTTCGCGCACACCGGGCGCAATCAGCACGGCGACATCGTGGCCACCGCCGCCCGGAAAACTCTGGTGAGACGGAGCCCGACATCCAGCCCGCTCGAGGAGCCCGCATGAGTTGGGAAATGCCCGGCCCCGCTTGGCTTTTCTGCCCCGCGGACCGGCCCGAGCGCTACGGCAAGGCCCTCGCCGCGGCCGACGTGGTCATCCTCGACCTCGAGGACGGCGTCGCCGAGGCCGACAAGGCGGCGGCCCGCGAGGCGCTCATCGCCACCCCGCTGGACCCCGAACGCACCGTCGTCCGCGTCAATGCCGCCGGCACCTTCGAGCACATGCTCGACCTGGACGCCCTGGTGCGCACCGAGTACCGGCGCATCATGCTGCCCAAATGCGAATCGGCCGAACAGATCACGCGGCTGACCGATTACGAGGTGATCGCGCTCATCGAATCCCCGCTGGGCGCGCTCGCGGTCGGGCGGGCGGTCATGGTGCGCAATGCCATCGGCGTCATGTGGGGCGCGGAGGATCTGGTCGCCGCGCTCGGCGGCAACTCCAGCCGGCACGCCGACGGCGACTACCGGGATGTGGCGCGGCACGTGCGCTCCCAGTCCCTGCTGGCCGCCAAGGCGTACGGCAAGTTCGCGCTGGACTCGGTGTACCTGGATATTCCGGATCTGACCGGGCTGGCGGCCGAATCGGAGGACGCGGTCGCCATCGGCTTCGACGCCAAGGTGGCCATCCACCCCAGCCAGGTGCCGGTCATCCGGACCGCCTACGCGCCGACGCCCGGCGAAGTCGACTGGGCGCGAAGACTATTGGCGGAAGCGCCGAACCATCGGGGTGTCTTCACCTTCGAGGGGCGCATGGTGGACATGCCGGTCATCCGGCATGCCGAGCGAATCGTGCAGCGGGCCGCCACGGCCGGCAGCGCGGGATTCGCGTCGTAGGAGGTATTGCGGTGGAACCACAGTGGGTGCCGAGCGATCAGGACATCGCCGAGGCACAGGTGACCAGCTTCGCGCTGTTCGTCGAGAAGCGCACCGGGCTGTCCCTGCCGGACTATCGAGCCCTGTGGCAGTGGTCGGTGAACGACGTGCCCGGCTTC
The DNA here is from genome assembly GCF_040680715.1 of Nocardia sp. NPDC051981. Taxonomy (NCBI): domain Bacteria; kingdom Bacillati; phylum Actinomycetota; class Actinomycetes; order Mycobacteriales; family Nocardiaceae; genus Nocardia; species Nocardia sp. NPDC051981. Next base: position 93,572 of record NZ_JBFAXK010000008.1, read on the forward strand.
TGGGGCGCGATCTGGGACTACTTCGATCTCGGCGAGCGCTCCGACGAGGTGCTCGGGAGCACGGAAATGCCCGGCGCACAGTGGTTCCCGGGCACCACGCTGAACTACGTCGAGCAGGTGATGCGGCAGGTCCGCGACGATCGGCCCGCCATCCTGTCCGTCGATGAGACCGGCGAGATCACCGAGATCTCCTGGGCCGCACTGATCGCCACCGCCGCCGCCTTCGCCCACACCCTGCGCGCGCAGGGCGTCGGACCCGGCGATCGGGTCGCCGGGTACCTGCCGAACATCCCCGAGGCCGTCATCGCCTTCCTGGCCACCGCCAGCATCGGGGCCGTCTGGAGCGCCTGTGGCCAGGATTACTCCGCCCAGGCCGCGCTCGACCGGCTCGGGCAGCTGGAGCCGAAGGTGCTGGTCACCGCCGACGGCTACCGGTTCGGCGGCAAGGCGCACGACAAGACCGCCGATATCGCCGCCCTGCGCGCCGGACTGCCCTCGCTGGCGGCGACCGTGCTGGTGCCGCGCCTCGGCCTCGAGGTGCCCGGCACCCTGGCCTGGAAAAGCGTCGATCCCGGTGACGAGTTCGTCGTGCTCCCGATCGAGGAGGTGGATTTCGCCCACCCGCTGTGGGTGCTGTACTCCTCCGGCACCACCGGCAAGCCCAAGGGCATCGTGCACGGGCACGGCGGCGTGCTGCTCGAGCACCTCAAAGCCGTTGCGGTGCAATCGGATATCGGTCCCGATGACACTTTCTTCTGGTACACCAGCCCGAGCTGGATGATGTGGAACTTCCAGGTGGCCGGACTGCTGGTGGGCGCGACCATCGTCTGCTACGACGGCAGCCCCGCCGCGCCGACGCCGGATGCGCTGTGGCAGTTGGCCTCCCGTACCGGCGCGACGGTCCTCGGCACCAGCCCCGGCTATGTGCTGGCCTGCGCCAAGGCCGGATCCGTGCCGCGTACCGACCACGACCTGTCCGCCCTGCGGCTGGTCGGCATCACCGGCTCCGCGCTGCCCCCGTCGTCCTCGCTGTGGCTGCGCGACAATGTCGGCGAGCAGGTGCCGGTGGCCTCGATCAGCGGTGGCACCGATGTGGTGTCCGCCTTCATCGGCGGCGTCCGCACCGTGCCCGTCTGGCCCGGCGAGCTGTCCGTCCCCTACCTCGGTGTGGCCCTGGACGCCTGGGACGAGCAGGGCAATCCGGTGCGCGACGAGGTCGGCGAACTGGTCATCACCAAGCCGATGCCGTCCATGCCGGTGTCCTTCTGGAACGATCCCGACGGCTCCCGCTATCGCGACGCCTATTTCGAGTTGTTCCCCGGTGTGTGGCGGCACGGCGACTGGATCACCATTACCGAACACGGCAGCATCGTGGTGCACGGCCGCTCCGATTCCACTCTGAACCGGCAGGGCATCCGGATGGGCAGCGCCGATATCTATCAGGCGGTGGAACGCATACCGGAAATTGCCGAGGCACTGGTCATCGGCGCCGAACAACCGGACGGCGGCTACTGGATGCCGTTGTTCGTGGTGCTGACCCCCGGGGCCGAATTGACCGACGAGCTGCGATCCCGCATCAATGCGACCATTCGCGCCGAAGTGTCCCCGCGACACGTGCCGGACGAAATCATCGCGGCACCCGGTATTCCGCATACCCGCACCGGCAAGAAACTGGAAGTGCCGATCAAGAAACTGTTCCAGGGCGCCGAGGTGTCCACGGTGGTGGCCCCCACGGCCGTCGACGTCCCCGAACTCCTGGACTGGTACGCCGCGCGCAAGCCGAAGTGAGCGTCAGTGCGCACCGGGCAGACGACGACGCCCGGTGCACACTTCCGACGCCAAGTCCTCATACCCGACCGCCAATTCGGCCAGGTGCTCCCAGGCAATGGTGAGTTCCCGGCCGGATTCGTGCGCCAGCGCCGCATAGGCGGTGGCGGTGAACCGGGCCAGCCGATCAATGACCGCGCCCAGGGTTTCGGTGTGCACCCGGGCCGCACCGTGTGATGGCGGCAATTGCGCGGTCACCCAGCAGTCGATCTGATGCACCAGGCCCGTCCGAATGGTGTCGAGTTCGGTCAGCTGGGCCGGTTCGGCATTGAGCAGGCGCTCGTGCAACGCGGTCAGATCCTGCGCCGCGCGTAGCAGTGGATGACCGGGCTGACCAGAACCGCGGCAAGCCTCAAGGACCTGGTTCTTGGATGGCAGTGTATCCCTCATCGCGACTCCTATAACGCGACCTGCGAATTCCCAGCACGTTAGTCAGCGCAGATGACAGGTACGTGTCTGCCGGTTCAACACCCCACTTCAATTCGGCTATTGGAAGCTCGCCGTACCCGTAGGACAAACGGTGAGATCACGCGGTAGCGCCGCCGTCGATCACCAGATCGTGGCCGATGACGAAAGCGGATTCCGGGGAGGCCAGCCACACCACGGCCGCCGCGATCTCCGCCGGATCCCCGACCCGGCCCAGCGGAATTGCCGACGCCACGCGCGCATCGCGATCCGCGCGAGTTTCCCCCGGGCGGAAGGACATTGGCGTATCGGTCGCACCCGGGCTGACCGCATTGATGCGAATACCGTCACCGATATGGTCACGCGCGGCGGTCTGGGTCAGCACGCTGACCGCCGCTTTGGATGCCGCGTAGGCCGCCAGACCCGGACGGCGGCCGTGCGCGCCGATATTCGAGGCCATATTCACGATGACGCCGCCGCCATTGCCGCGCATATGGGCGATCTCGTGTTTCATCGACAGGAAGACACCGGTCAGGTTGACATCCAGCACCCGGTGCCAGTCGGCATCCTCCAGCTCGCCGACCGGGGCGGGCGTGCCCAGAATTCCGGCATTGTTGAAGGCCACGTGCAGGCCGCCGTGCCGGCGCACGACCTCCTCGATCATGGCCGCGACCTGGTAGCCGTCGGTGACGTCGGCGACCACCCAGTCGACCGTACCGCCGGCCGGCCGGACTCGCCCGGCCGCGTCGGCCAGCTGCCGGGCATCACGGCCCGCCAGCACCACCGTGGCGCCGAGATCGGCGAAGGCCTGGGCGGTCGCGCCCGCGATCGTGCCGGCGCCGCCGGTGATCAGCACAGTTTTGTCGTCGAATCGGGTGCTCATGACGGTTCGTAACTCCTTTTCAGAATGATCGTTCTTGAATGTGATCAGCGGGAAAGGCTGTGGATGAACGGGAAACCTGTTCAGCCGAGCACGGATACGGCCACGCGGGCCGCATCCTGCAGGCGTGCAGTCGAATCCGGCGTGCGCTCGATGACGCGGATTCCTTGGAAGAAGACGAGAAGGAATCGGGCGAGTGCGCGCGGGTCCGCGTTCGCGGCCAGTTCGCCCTGTGCGCGGGCGCGCAGCAGCGCGGAAGTCAATGTCGTTTCGAGGTGCGCCCAGCTGGACTCCACGAGCCGCGCCACCGCCTCGTCGCAGTGCGCCAACTCGACGGCGCTGTTCACGACCAGGCAGCCCAGAGATGAATCGGGACTGGATGCTTCGCGTACGAACCGCTGCGCGAGTCCGCGCACCGCGGGCAGGACCGGACCCGGCTGCGACAACTCGTCCATGATCACCGGATCGGTGGTCTCGAGGTAGCGCTGGAGGGCCTTCAGGTAGAGGTCGCGCTTGCCGCCGAAGGTCGAGTAGATGCTCGCCCTGGCAATCCCAAGATGCTCAACCAGATCCGACATGGACGTCGCCTCATAGCCGCGCTCCCAAAACAATTCGAGAGCGCGGCGGAGCGTGGTGTCCGGATCGAACTCCTTGGTCCTCGCCATGGCGAGGACAGTACAACTTTCAAGATCGATCGGTCAAATATGGCGGGCTCGGTGGATCTTGCCGAAGCAGGCCTGAATATCGGCCACGTGCGCCCGGGGAACGTCCATGGCAAGGAAGTGGTTGCCGGTGTTGCCCTCGGGCCAGTGCACGATGGTGTTGTCGCGGTCGGCGAGCCGGCGCATGACCGGCGAGCCCCCGGCGTACACGCCCACCGGGACCAGCTTCTGGCCGGTCGGCCATGCGAAACCATGGTCGCCCAGTCCGTTGTACATCGGCCAGGACGAGGTGGCGGCGGTATCGGAGAACCAGTAGACGCTGACATTGGTCAGCAGCTGGTCGCGGTCCACGGCGTCCTCCAGCCGGTCGGCCAGCGGAGAGAACTCGTCGAACTTGTGGACCAGCCACGCGAGCAGGCCGATCGGGGAGTCGGTCCAGGCGTGGGCGAAGGTCTGCGGCGCCTGGCGGAGCAGGACATGGTGATTCACGCCGGACTGCCACTTCTGCATGAGATCCCACTCGGCGCGTTCCTCGGCCGTCATGGTCGGGACGTCCGCCTCGGTGGGCAGGCCGATGCCGCCGTCGATGTGCACGCCGACCAGGTGGCCGGGGGCGGCGATCGCCATCTCCTGCACCACGTACGCACCGAGATCCCCGCCCTGTGCGCCGTAGCTTTCGTAACCCAGGCGGGCCATGAGCTCCACCCACATGCGGGCAACGTGCCGCGGCCGCATGCCCGGTTCGCGCGGCGCCGCCGAGAATCCGAAACCCGGCACCGAAGGGATCACCACATGGAACGCCTGCGCCGACTCCATGCCGTGCGCTCGCGGATTCGTCAGCAGCGGAATGGTTTTCGTGAACTCCACGAAGCTGTTCGGCCAGCCGTGGGTGAGGATGAGCGGCAGCGCGTCCGGGTCGTCCGAGCGCACGTGCAGGAAGTGCACGTCCAGCCCGTCGATCTCGGTCAGGAACTGCGGGAATTCATTGAGCGCCGCTTCCTGTGCGCGCCAGTCGAATTCGGTGCGCCAGTATTCGGCCAGCTCGCGCAGATAGGCCACCGGGACGCCGCGCTCCCAGCCCTGTCCCGGGAGTTGCCGGGTCCAGCGGGTCCGCGCCAGCCGGTCGAGGAGGTCGTCGAGATCGGGCTGCGGGATGGCGATGCGGAACGGGCGGATATCGGTGCTGGTCATCGTGACTCCTGACGTCGGGCGGGCGATCCGCTGACCACGGTAGGAGTTATCTAGGACTATTCTCGTCCTATTTCGAGCGGAGGATGGCGGGTATGAGCGACACGTCGGCACGACTGCTGCGGCTGCTGTCCCTGCTGCAGACCCCGCGCGAATGGCCCGGCAGCGAACTCGCCGAACGTCTCGGTGTCACCGATCGCACCGTCCGCCGCGACATCGACCGCCTCCGCGATCTCGGCTACCCCGTCGCGGCCACGATGGGCGCCACCGGCGGCTACCGCCTGGTGGCCGGGGCCGCGATGCCGCCACTGCTGGTCGACGACGAGGAGGCCGTCGCCATCGCGGTCGGCCTCCGGGCGGCCGCGGGCTCCGCCATCGCCGGCATCGAGGAGGCGTCCGTCCGCGCGCTCGCCAAGATCGAACAGGTACTGCCCGCCAAACTGCGCCGCCGGGTGCGAGTCCTGGGAGCCGCCACCGTCCCGCCCCGCTCCGGCGCGAACGCCGTCGACCCGGAGCTCCTCACCGCCCTGGCCGCGGCCGTGACCAACAGGGAGCGGATCCGCTTCGCCTACGAAGCAGCCGACGGCACCGCAACCCGACGCAACACCGAGCCCGTCGGCCTGGTCCCCCACCGGCACCGCTGGTACCTCGTCGCCTTCGACCTCGACCGCGACGACTGGCGCGTCTTCCGCGCCGACCGAATCCACCGCCTCCACCCCACCGGCGCCCGTTTCACCCCACGCGACCTCCCCGCCGCCAACCCCGCCGCCTATGTAACCGGCGAGCGAACCGACTGGGGAACCCCAACCCTGCATTTCCAGGTCGACATCGCCGCACCCGCCGAAGCCGTAATCGGCCGCCTGGGCGAAGGCCCTGGCGACATCGTCCCGCACGGACCGAACACCTGCGCCCTGAACATGTCCCGGGACGACCTCCCCGAATGGGTAGCACATCGCCTCCTGGAGCTGGGTGTCGAATTCGAAGTGCACAGCCCTCAGCAACTGACGGACGAGCTGCGAAAGATCCGCGATCGCGCCGCCCGCGCAATAGAAGCCAAAAGATAAAAACCAAAACCCAAAAAATCAAAAGACAAAAGATGCCTGGAGAAGGGAGGAGGCCGGGCTCACGTCCGCGCCTGCACCTACCAGCCCCCTCACCCTTGAAGCCGCATGTGGGGTTACTGCAGGAGATATTGCTTCGGATCACGGGGGTTGGGTCGCCACATGATGGTTGTCGGCGTCGTGGTGGCGGCAGTGGCGATTGAGATCGGAGAAACTGTGGCAGGAATGTCGGTGCGGGCGTTCGGCGTTCGGCGGGAAACGGTGAGCCGACGGGGCGCGGGGTCGTCGGTGGCGGTCACGGTCACGGACGCGGTGGTGATGGCATCGGAATTGCATGCGCAGCCGGGAATCATGCGGCCCGTGAACCCCACCTTCGGCAACTCGATTCGATGGCAGCGGCGACCCACTGCCCAACGTGATGTCTGTCGTTCACGCGCGGGGTGCCTGTGGGGTCAAGACATTTCGGGGCAATCCATCCGGTGCGTCCCCGATAAGGGGAATCTTTGTCCATGACAACGGTTTTCCAGCCCTCGGGACTGTCGTTGACCAGCGCGTGGCAGTGATCGCAGGCCAGGGTCAGGTTGTTGAGATCGGTGAGGCCGCCCTTGGCCCAGTCGGTGATGTGGTGCACCGCGCACATCGAGGCGGGCGCATCGCATCCCGGTCGGGTGCAGCCCTTGTCGCGGGCGATCAACGCCAAACGCTGCGCCGGGCTGGCCAGTCGCTGGCAGCGACCCAGGTACAGCGGCAACCCGTCGGCGTCGAGGACCGCCAGCACCGGGCGGGTGCCCTCGGCCAGCTTCAACGCCTCGTTGATGCTCACGTGGCCGCCGGAGGCGGTGGTCGCGATCCCGGCCCCACGCTCGAGGTCGGCGAGGTTCATGGTCAGGATGGCCTGGACCGGCAGGCCCCGGTGGGAGCCGAGCTTGGCGGGGTCGACACCGGGCTGCAGCAACGCGAACAACGCGTCGTGGGTGCGCTGACCGGCATCGCGGCGATCACGGCGGGCGGCGGCCTCCAGGATCTTCGAATCGACGACAGCGGCAGTGGCGGTGGGGCTTTCGGGGTCTTCGAGGTTGCACATGCCCGGACGGGCGAACTTTGCGAACACCGCATCCAACAGGGCCCGCAGCTCGGGGGTGATCCAGCCTTCGATCCGGGACATGCCATCGATGCCGGGGCGGCACAGCAGGATTCCGCGCTTGCGGCGGCGGTCGGTGTCGGAGATGACCTTGCCGTCGGGGTCGATGCGGGCGAGGATGTCGCGGCCGATCTTGGGCAGGTCGTCGGGCCAGCCGGTGCGCGAGTGGCCGACGAGGATGTGTTCGGCTTCCGTGCGCGCCTCTGCGGGGGTGTCGGCGGGCAGGTGGTTCATGACGTCGATGATGTTGCGGACGTGGTCGCGTGAGATGTCGCCTGCCTCATAGGCTTCGGCGGTCGCGGCGAGAGCGGGCGGGCGCAGGTGTCCGGTGGGTTCGAAGAATTCTCCGCACTGGCGGGTGATCTTCACCCGCACCGACGCGTCGTACTTCGACAATCCCAACGTCTGGCGCAGGAACGGCACCAGATCGCCTGCCCCGCTGGTTTCGGGCAGGGATCGATCCGCGGCCTCGATGATCAGGCGTGAATCCAGCGCCGCCAGTTGGCGTTTGCAGGTTTCCAGGCGCTGCATCAACACCACGACATCGGCATCGGAGAATTGCTTCAGGCTGGTGTTCGAAAGGGTCTGGACTGCGGTCGCCAATTCGGCGATACCGCAGCTCTCCAGCGCTTCCCCCTTCGAATTCATGCCTCTATTCTATCGCCACTGCAATAGCACGGGAATCCGAATTGTCCAGTATCCCCGCATATTTCAAGCCGCCAATGCCGTATCCTGTTGTTTAAGAACGCCATCGACCATCCGATACACACTGTCCATCTGATCCAAGTGCGACAGATCGTGCGTCACCAGCAAGGTCGAGGCTCCATGCTCCCGCACGATCCCGACGATCAGATCGATGATGGCCGCCCCGCGCTCCTGATCCAACGCACTGGTCGGCTCGTCGATGACCAGCAGCGACGGGTCGTTCATCAGGGCGCGCGCGATGTTCACCCGCTGCCGCTGTCCGCCCGAGAGCTGAGCCGGCCGCTTGTTCTCGTGCCCCGAGAGTCCCACTGCCGCCAGCAGATCCCGTGCGCGCGACCGAGCTGCGCGCCGCTTGGCGGGCGAGACGAACCAGCTCTGCCCCAGGTGCACCATAGCCTCGAGCTGCTCGACGGCGGTCAGCGCCGGGACCAGATTGGACTGCTGGAACACGATGCCGATCGAGTTGCGACGCAGCGTCGCGGCGTCGCGTCGGCTCAGCGAGGCGAGATCAATTGTGCCCGTGGCTGTTTCGAGCTCGACCCGCCCCGAATCCGGGCGCAGCAGGGTGGAGACGGTGGCCAGCAGGGTCGACTTTCCGGAGCCGGACGGCCCGGTGATGGCCGCGATCTCGCCGCCGCCTACACGCAGGTTCACGTGGTGGAGGGCGGTGATGCGGTCCGTGCCGTCCGGGAAGGTGAGGGTCAGATCGGAGACGGTCAGTGCGTTGGTCATCGCAATGCTCCTGGGAGGCAGAGGGAGTGTGGTCATCAGCGGGCCTGGTTGAGGGCGGTGAGGGGATCGGTGGTGACGAGGAATCGCAGTGCGAAGGCCGCGCCGAGCAGACCGAGCGCGATCAGCGCCGCGGCCGGGAACAGCGTCGTGCTCGCACTGAGCACGAAAGGCACTGCGCCGCCCATGAACACGCCCGCCACGGCGGTCAGGCCGACACCGACGCCGACACCGAGCAGCAGCACGATCAGCGCCTGGCTCAGGGCATCCCGGATCAGGGAGCCGGTGGTCGCGCCCAGCGCCTTCAGCGTCGCGATATCCGGCTGCCGCTGCACGGTCCACACCGTGAAGAACGCACCGATCACCAGCGCCGAGATGGCGAACAGCATGACGGTCATGAGGGTCAGCGACCCGTTCTCGGCCTGGTACGACGACATCGCGGAGAGCGAGTCCTTGCTGCTGGTCGTGGTGGTGTGCGCGGTCGCGTTCACCGCGGACTGATCGCTCACGCCGGACACCGCGAGAATGGTGGCCGCGCCCGCATGGGGGTTGAGGGACTGCCAGTCCGCCAGCGTCATCCACACCACGGGGGTGTGCGCGTACCAGTCGTCATCGGTCACGCCCTGCACGGTGTAGGAGGCCGCGCCCAGCTCCACGGTGTCGCCGGTCTTGGCGGCGAGGTCCTTGGCGGCGGCCTTGGACAGGATCACCGAGCCCGGATCGGTTGCCACGCGCTTGCCGAAAGGCGTGCCCTGGATGCCGAACAATGCCACCTGGGTGGGCGACGCGCCGTCGAGGGTGGCGCGGGTGCGGCTGATGCCGATCGGGTCGACGGTGCCGCCCGCCGCCTGCCACGTCTGCACCTGCTCGGTGCTCAAGGTGGAGGCGTCGAAGGACGGGGAGGACCCGGTATCGGAGAAGACGACCGTGTCGGTCTCGAGGGACTGGATGGCGGAAATGTTCTGGTGCGCCAATCCGGCCGTCAGGCCGCTGAGAAAGCTCACCAGCAGCGCGACCAGCGTGACCACCAGGGAAATGAGGAGGAAGCGGCCGCGGGCGGCCCGCAGATCTCTGAGTGCGACGAACATGATTCCACTGTGTCGTCGCGGACCTCGAAAACCATCGTCGAGCAGGACGGTTCCCGGACCAGCCAAGGGTGGGGCGGCGTTTCCTACTTTCGATGGATGCCGCGGCAATAGCCGGGCATAAGCTGGTCGCGTGCACCGCTCGCCACTCACCCCGGTCTTCTCCGCCCTGCAGGCGGGACTGCATGTCATGGTGGTGGCGCTCACCATCGTGGTGGCGGTGCAGGAGTTCCTGACGGGTGCGCATCGGGTGCTGGTCGTGGTGCTCGCGAGCGTCTTTCTCGGCGTCTACTTCGCCGGCGGCCGGTTCCGTCGCAATCTGCCCGCGGCCCGGGTGTGGCTGGGCCTGTTGACGCTGCTGTGGCTGGGCCTGGTGATCGTGGCTCCGCTGGCGGTGTACCTGGTGTTCGGGCTGTTCTTCCTGTATCTCCATCTGCTGCCGCGCAATTGGGGGCTGCTCGCGGTGACCGCGGCCACGGTGGTGTCGGTGGTCGGGTTCGCCGCGCACCGCGGCTGGACGGTGGCGGGTGTGATCGGCCCGCTGCTGGGCGCCCTGGTCGCGGTGGCCATCGGGCTCGGCTACCAGGCGCTGTTCCGGGAGGCCGCCGAACGGCAGCGCCTCATCGACGAATTGCTCGCCACCAGAAACACTCTCGCCGAACGGGAACGCACCGCGGGCAAGATGGCCGAGCGGGAACGCCTGGCCCAGGAGATCCACGACACGGTTGCCCAGGGCCTCAGCAGTATTCAGTTGCTGCTGCACGCCGTCGAGCGCGCCGCCCCGGATCATCCGGCGCTGGGGAAGATCCGGCTGGCCCGCGAGACCGCCGCCGACAGCCTGGTCGAAACCCGCCAGCTCATCGCGGAACTCACGCCCGCCGCACTCGAGGGCCAGTCCCTCGCCGGTGCGCTGCACCGCATTGCCGAGCGGGCCGCCGCGCCCGGCCTGGACGCCCAGGTGCTCGTCGAGGGGGAGCCGCAGGCGCTGCCCATGTCCATGGAGGCCGCCCTGGTCCGCATCACCCAGGGCGCGGTCTCGAATGTGGTGCGGCACGCCCACGCTCAGCGCATGCGGGTCACCCTCACCTACGCCGATGACGCCGTGCACCTGGACGTGGTCGACGACGGCGTCGGCATCGATCCCGCGGTGCTGGCCGAATCCCCTTCCGGCAGTTTCGGCCTCAATGCCATGCGCAGCCGGGTGGAGCAGCAGGGCGGCACCATGGATGTCGAATCCGAGCCCGGCCACACCGCGGTCACCGTCTCCTTCCCCCTGGAGGAGCAGCCCACCTTCCCCTCGGAGCAGAAATGATCCGCATCCTCCTCGCCGACGACCACGCCATCGTCCGCGCGGGCCTGCGCGCGCTGCTGGACTCCAGCGTCGCCGAAACCGATTGCGACGACATCGAAGTCGTGGGCGAGGTGGCGACCGCCGAAGAGTCCGTGGCCTTCTGCTCCACCACCCCCGTCGACCTGGTCCTGATGGATCTGCGCTTCGGCCCCGGCAAGTCCGGCGCGGACGCCACCGCGGCCCTGCGCGAACTCCCGAATCCGCCGAATGTCCTGGTGGTCACCAACTACGACACCGACGCCGACATCCTCGGCGCGATCGAGGCGGGCGCGGTCGGCTACATCCTCAAGGACACCCCGCCCGCCGAACTACTGGCCGCCGTCCGCTCGGCCGCCGAGGGCGAGAGCGTGCTGTCGCCCTCGGTCGCCTCGCGTCTCATGACGCGAGTCCGCAAGCCCGACACCACCTTGAGTCCGCGCGAGATCGAGGTCCTGCGGCTGGTGGCCGACGGGCATTCCAACCGGGAGATCGGCAAGCGCCTGTTCCTCTCCGAGACCACCGTGAAATCCCACCTGGTCCACATCTATTCGAAGCTCGGCGTCAAATCCCGAACCTCCGCCGTGGCCCGGGCTCGCGAGCGCGGGGCCATCTGAGGTCGTACGGTGTCGCCCATGGCCTCACTGTCCGATCAGCGTGTACGCGACTTCCTGACCGAGGGCACCCGGACCGGCAAGCTCGCCTTCGTGGCGAGCGACGGCCGCCCCCTGGTGGCGCCCGTCTGGTTCATCCTCGAAGGCGACGAGATCGTCTTCAACACCGGCAAGGACACGGCCAAGGGACGCTCGATCCGGCGCGACGGCCGCCTGAGCCTCTGCGTGGACGTCTCCGCACCCCCGTACTCCTTCGTTCAGGTCCAGGGTGTGGCCGAAGTCTCCGAGGACCCGGGCGAACTACTCCGGACCGCCACCGACATCGGCGCCCGCTACATGGGTCCCGACCGCGCCGACGAATTCGGCAAGCGCAATGCCGTCCCCGGCGAACTCGTGGTCCGCCTCCGCCCCACCAGGATCGTCACCGACTTCTCGGTCAGCGGCTGATCGCGGTGCCGGTGGCGGCCGGGCAATTCGGCTGAGCGGGTGTGCGAGACTCGGCCGATGACAGTGCACTTCATCGGGGCCGGGCCGGGGGCGGCGGATCTGCTGACCGTACGGGCGGTCGAGCTGCTGCGGTGGTCGCCGGTGTGCCTGTACGCGGGGACCTATCTGGATCCCGAGGTGCTGGGGCACTGCGCGCCGGATGCCGAGCTGATCGATACCCAGCGGCTGGATCTGGACGAGATCATCGCGCACTGTGCGCGGGCACACGCCGAGGGCAAGGACGTCGCGCGGTTGTGCTCGGGCGATCCCTCGCTGTATTCCGCGCTCACCGAACAGAAACGCAGGCTGGACGCCCTGGGAATCCCCTGGGACGTGACGCCCGGGGTGCCGGCGTACGCGGCCGCCGCGGCGCTGCTGGGTGCGGAGCTCACCGTGCCGGAGCAGGTGCAGTCGGTTGTGTTGACCCGTACACAGGCGCGGTCGACCACGATGCCGGAATCGGAGGCGCTGGCAAATTTCGCGCATACCCGGGCGACCCTGATCCTGCATCTCGCCATCACCCGGATCCGAACCCTCGCACAGGAACTGGTTCCCGACTACGGCGCGGACTGCCCGGTCGCGGTGGTCTACCGCGCGACCCAGCCTGAACAGCAGGTTCTCCGGGGCACCCTGGCCGATATCGCCGATCGCGTGGAGGCGGCCGGACTGCGGCAGGCGGCGGTGATTCTCGTGGGTCCCGCATTGGCCGAAACCCTGAACTGTGCCCAGTCGCATCTGTACGATCCTGCTCGCGATAGGTCGCACATCACTGGCTGAAGGAACGAAATGCGATGATAGTTAAGGGCTATGGCCCTTTCTTATTGTCGCTTGCGCGCTGACGGTAGATTGGACCGAGTGTCCGTCACCAAGTTTGCGACTGTGGCTGCCCTGCAGCGGCCGACGGGTGTGGTCGCGCCCATGTAACAAGATCGGCCAGCTGGGGGGATACCCCAGGGAGTCTCAATTTACGGTGAAGTGAGCCCCGAACACCGGACGCCACGCTGAAGCAGGCGTGGCGTTTTGTTCGGGTTTTCGGCGGGGAGCGCTGCGTGTCGTGGTGTTCCGGAAGCGAGGTTTGGGTTGGACCGGCTGGATTTCGGCGGCATCGGCGAAGCTGGCAGCGAAATCGCACCGGGATCGGGCGAACTTTTCCCGCTGTCGCCGGCGCAGCTCGGCATCTGGTATGCCCAGCACCTGGACCCGCAGGTCCCGATCAATATCGCCCAGTACGTGGAACTGCGCGGCGAACTCGACCTCGAGTTGCTGGAACGCGCCATGGTCCACGGCTCGGAGGAGTTCGGGTCGGGCTTCCTGCGCATCGTCGAGCGTGACGGCGAGCCCATGCAGATGGTGGACCACTCGCTGGACCGCACCATCTACCACGTCGATCTGACCGATGAGGCCGATCCGGCCGCCGCGGCCCAGGCCTGGATGCGCGCCGACTACAGCGCCCCGCTGGATCTCACCCGGGACCGCCTCATCCGCACGGCCATGCTGAAGCTGGCCGACGGTCATTACTACTGGTACGCGCGCATCCACCACATCGTGCTGGACGGCTTCGGCGCGGTGACCTACATGACCCGCGTCGCCGAGCTGTACACCGCGTACGTGCGGGGCGTCGAGCCCGCGCCGCACAAGCTGACCGACCTGCCCACCCTGGTCGAGCAGGAATTCGCCTACCGCGAGAGCAGCCGCTTCAAGTCGGACAAGGAGTACTGGGCCGAGCGGGTCGCCGGGCTCGAGGACGGCACCAGCCTGGTCGGCCGCTCCGCGCCGCCGGCCGCCATCAACCGGATCGCCACGGGCGCGCTCAGCGAGGACCAGAGCTCGCTGCTGGACGACGCCGTGGCACGCCACGAATCGTCGCCCGCGGGTCTGCTCATCGCCGGTTTCGCCGCCTATCTCGCGCAGTGGACCGGCAGCGAGGACGTCATCCTCAGCCTGCCGGTGACCGCGCGCACCACCGCGATCATGCGCCGCTCCGGCGGCGCCGCCTCGAACATCGTGCCGCTGCGCCTGCGCGTCGGTCACGGCGTGACCGTGACCGATCTGCTCAAGCAGGTGCAGGTCGAGGTGTCGGGTGCGCTGCGTCACCAGCGCTACCGCGCCGAAGACATTCGCCGCGACTCCAGTGGCGAGTTCACCGGCGGCGAGGTGGGCTCGCAGTTCTTCGGCCCGTGGGTCAACATCATGTTGTTCCACAACGAGGTCGTACTCGGTGACATCACCGGTGAATACAGCGTGCTGTCCACCGGCTCCATCGAGGATCTGGGCGTCAACTTCTACCAGTCGGTGAAGGGCACCCGGAATCACATCGATTTCGAGACCAACCCCAACCTGTACTCCGCGGACGAGACCGAGCGTCACCACGCGCGGTTCCTGGAGTTCTTCGACCGCTTCCTGGCGGCGGGGGCGGAGCAGCCCGTCTGGGGCCTGCCCATCACCACCGCGGCCGAGCGCACCCGCACCCTGGTGGAGTGGAACTCCGCCGCGCACGAGGTGCCGGTCACCACGCTGCCGGTGTTGCTGGACAAGCAGATTCCGCTGACCCCGGACAACGTCGCCGTCGAGTTCGAGGGCGAGCAGCTCACGTACGCCGAGTTCGGTGCGCGCGTCAATCGCCTGGCCCGCTTCCTCATCGAGGACGGCGTCGGCCCGGAGTCGCTGGTCGCCCTGGGCATGCGCCGCTCGCTCGACCTGGTCGTCGGCATGCACGCGGTGCTGCGCGCCGGTGGCGCCTACGTGCCGATCGACCCGGATCACCCGGCCGACCGCACGGCCTACATCCTCGAGTCCGCGGCACCGGTCTGTGTGCTGACCACCGCTCGCGACGAGCTCGAGCTGCCGGAGTCCGTGCGGCGCTTGGAGATCGACACGCTCGACGTCTCCGGCTTCTCCGCGGAGCCGGTGACCGATGCGGATCGCCTGGCTCCGCTGCGCCCGGACAACACCGCCTACGTCATCTACACCTCGGGTTCGACCGGCCGCCCCAAGGGCGTCGCCGTCACCCACCACGCCATCGTCAACCAAGAGCTGTGGATGCTCGACGAGTATCCGCTCACCGAAGACGATGTCTACCTGCAGAAGACGGCCACCACCTTCGACGTGTCGCTGTGGGGCTACTTCATGCCGCTGCTGGTGGGCGCGAAGCTCATCGTGGCGACCCCGGACGGCCACCGCGATCCGCTGTACGTGGCGGAGATGATCGAGCGCCATGGCGTTACGGTCACCGACTTCGTGCCGTCCATGCTGACGGTCTTCGTCACGCACGCCACCCGGGCCCAGTGTGCCTCGCTGAAGTACGTTTTCGTGATCGGCGAGGCGCTGCCGCCGGAGACCGGCGCGGGCTTCCGCGAGATCACCTCGGCCGGCCTGCACAACCTGTACGGCCCCACCGAGGCCGCGGTCTCGGTCACCTACTGGGAGAACACCGCCGCCGACACCGTCACGGTGCCGATCGGTCTGCCCGAGTGGAATGTCGAAGTCTACGTTCTGGATTCGCGGCTGCGCCCCGCCGCCATCGGCGCCGCGGGTGAGCTCTACCTAGCGGGCCGTCAGCTGGCCCGCGGGTACAAGGGCCGCCCGGATCTGACCTCGGACCGCTTCGTCGCGAACCCGTTGTCGCCCGCCGGCGAACGCATGTACCGCACCGGTGACCTCGTCCGCTGGAACGATGCGGGCGCGCTGGAGTACATCGGCCGCACCGACTTCCAGGTGAAGTTCCGCGGCCAGCGCATCGAGCTCGGCGAGATCGAGACCGACCTGCTGGCCCACCCGGCCGTCAGCCAGGCCGCCGTCCTGGTCATGGACACCGCCACCGGTCAGCAGCTGGTCGCGTACGTGGTCCCGGTCCCCGGCCAGTCCATCGATCCGGCCGAGCTGACCCGTTTCGCCGCCGAGAAGCTGCCGTCCTACATGGTTCCGGCGTCGATCATGGTGCTGGACGCCTTCCCGCTCAACACCTCCGGCAAGCTGGACCGCAAGGCCCTGCCGGAGCCGGTGTTCAGCGCGGATGCCGCCGGCTACCGCGCGCCGCGCACCGCCGCCGAGGAGATCGTGGCGGGCGTGTTCGCCGATGTGCTCGGTCACGACCGGGTCGGCGTCGACGACAACTTCTTCGATCTGGGCGGCAACTCGCTGGTCGCCACCCAGGTGGTGGCCCGCATCTCGGCCGCGTTCAGCACCCGCCTGGGTGTGCGCGCGCTGTTCGAGACCCCGACCGTGGCGGGCCTCGCCGCGCGGGTGGAAGCCGCTGGGCCGTCCGATGTTTCGCGTACTCCGCTGGTGGCCCAGGAGCGCCCCGACCGGGTGCCGCTGTCGCTGGCGCAGCAGCGCATGTGGTTCCTCAACCAGTTCGACCCGAACGTCCCCACCTACAACCTGCCGTTCGTGGTGCGGTTGCGCGGGCAGGTCGATATCGAGGCCCTGCAGCTGGCGCTGGCCGATGTGGTCGCGCGCCAGGAGTCCCTGCGCACCATCTTCCCCGAGTCCGGCGACGGCGGCTTCCAGCAGGTGCTGCCGATGTCCGAGGTGGAGCTGGGCATCGAGGTCGTCGATCTCGCCGAGGCCGAATTGCCGTCCGCGCTGGCGGAATTCGCCTCCGCCGGTTTCGATGTCTCGACCCAGCTGCCGATTCGCGTGCGGGTGTTCCGGGTCGCCGGTGCGGCGGCGCTCGATGCCGGCGAGGTCGATCTCGCCGTCGCCTTCGTGGTGCATCACATTGCGGCGGACGGCTTCTCGTTCGGGCCGCTCTCGCGCGACATGACCGCCGCCTACCTGGCGCGCGTGGCCGGTCAGGAGCCCGCGTGGGCGCCGCTGCCGGTGCAGTACCAGGACTTCAGCATCTGGCAGCGCGAGGTGCTCGGTTCGGAATCCGATGCCGAGTCCATGGCCGCCCGCCAGATCGCCTACTGGCGTGGGGCGCTGGCCGGGCTGCCGGATCAGCTGGACCTGCCGGCCGACCGTCAGCGTCCGCCGGTGCAGAGCTTCCACGGCTCCCGCGTCACCTTCGACATTCCGGCCGAGCTGCATGCCCGGCTGGCGGGTTTGGCACGCGCCCAGGGTGTTTCGCTGTTCATGGTCATGCACAGCGCGCTGGCCGTGCTGCTGGCCCGGCTCTCGGGAACCAGCGACATCGCCATCGGCACCCCGGTCGCCGGTCGTGGTGAGCAGGCGCTCGACGACCTGATCGGCATGTTCGTCAACACCCTGGTGCTGCGTTCGGAGGTGGATGGGGCCGAGCGCTTCACCGACTTCCTGGCCCGCACCCGGGAGACCGATCTGGCGGCCTTCGCCAATACCGATGTCCCGTTCGAGCGGCTGGTCGAGGTGCTCAACCCGACCCGTTCGCAGGCCCGGCACCCGCTGTTCCAGGTCATGCTGTCGTTCCAGGAGATGTCGCACGGCTCCATGGAGCTGCCCGGCCTCACCGTCTCCGCGGACGAGCTCGAGGTCGACATCGCCAAGTTCGACCTGCAGTGGACGCTGACCGAGCAGCGTGGCCTGGCCGGTGAGCCGGCCGGGCTGGCGGTGGTGCTGTCCTACGCCACCGATCTGTTCGACGCCTCGACCGTGGCCGAGTTCGGGCAGCGCTACCTGCGCGTGCTCGAAACCGCCGTCGCCGCACCGGACACCGTGGTGCGCGACATCGACGTCCTCGACGCCGGTGAGCGCGAGACCGTGCTGCACGCGTGGAACCACACCGCGCGTGAACTCCCCTCCGCCGCAACCGTTCTCGACCTGTTCGAGCGGCAGGTGCGGATCCGGCCGGGCGCCACCGCGCTGATCTTCGATCCGGGCGAGCGCAGCGGCAGCATGTTCGGCCCCGCCGAGGAGCTGAGCTACGCGGAGTTCTCCGCGCGCGTGAATCGCCTGGCGCGCAGGCTGATCGACGCCGGCGTGGGCCCGGAGTCCCTGGTCGCGGTGGGCATCCGCCGCTCGGTGGACATGCTGGTCGCCATCTACGCCACCCTCACCGCGGGCGGTGGCTACGTGCCGATCGACCCGGACCACCCGGCCGAGCGCACCGACTACGTGCTGCGCACCGCCGAGCCGGTGGTGCTGCTCACCACCGCCGACGACGCGGTGGAAACCTCGGATTGCCCGGTGCTGCACCTGGATTCGCTGGATCTGGGCGACTACAGCGCCGCCCCGGTCACCGACGCGGACCGGCTGGCGCCGCTGCGGCCGGCCAATGCCGCCTACGTGCTGTTCACCTCCGGCTCGACCGGCCGCCCCAAGGGCGTGGCCATCCCGCATGCCGCGGTGCTCAACCAGATCGCCTGGATCACCCGCGAATACGACATCGACGACACCGATGTGATCCTGCAGAAGACGCCGGTCACCTTCGACGTCTCGGTGTGGGAGCTGTTCGGCTCGCTGGCCGTGGGCGCGCAGCAGGTCATCGCCGCGCCGGACGGCCACCGCGATCCGATGTACCTGTCGGAGGTCATCGGCCGGCACCGGGTCACCATGACCTCGTTCGTGCCGTCCATGCTGAGCGTGTTCGCCTCCAGCGCCTCGTCGGCCGAATGCCTGTCGCTGCGTGCGGTGCTGGTCGCCGGTGAGGCGCTGCCCCCGGCCACCGTGACCGCCTTCCGCCGCTTCTCCACCGCGGCCGTGCACAACCTGTACGGCCCGACCGAATTCACCGTGCACGCCACCTACGCGCCCATCGACGCGCCCGTGGTCACCTCGGTGCCCATCGGCCGTCCGGTGTGGAACGCGCAGACCTACGTGCTGGACGAGGGCCTGCGCCCGGTGCCCGCGGGTGTCCCGGGTGAGCTCTACCTGGGCGGTGTCCAGGTGGCGCGCGGCTACTTCGGCCGCCCGGACCTGAGCGCCGAGCGCTTCGTCGCCAACCCGTACGGCGAGCCGGGTTCGCGCCTGTACCGCACCGGTGACCTGGTGCGCTGGAACCACAACGACCCGGGCGTCATCGACTACATCGGCCGCACCGACTTCCAGGTGAAGTTCCGCGGCCAGCGCATCGAGCTCGGCGAGATCGAGACCGCGCTGCTGGACCACCCCAAGGTGCAGCAGGCCGTGGTGCTGGTCATCGACACCGTGGCGGGCGATCAGCTGGTCGCCTACATCGTGGCCGGCGGCCCGGTGGATCTGGACGGCGTCAAGACCTCGCTGCAGCGCACCCTGCCCGCCTACATGGTGCCGGGTTCGATCATGGTGCTGGACGCGTTCCCGGTGAACGCCTCCGGCAAGCTGGACCGCCGCGCGCTGCCCGCGCCGCGCTTCGAGGTGCGCGAATTCCGTGCTCCCACAACGCCGATCGAGGAGATCGTCGCCCAGATCTTCGGCGAGGTGCTGGGCATCGCCCGGGTCGGCGTCGACGACGACTTCTTCGAACTCGGCGGCAACTCGCTGATCGCCACCCAGGTGGCGACCCGACTGGGCACGGCCCTCGACACCCGCGTGCCGGTGCGCATGCTGTTCGAGGCCGCGACCGTGGAAGCCCTGGCAGCCCGGGTGGAATCGCACGTCGGCGACGGCGGCCGCAAGGCCCTGGTGGCCCGCGAGCGGCCCAGCGAGGTCCCGCTTTCGCTGGCGCAGCAGCGCATGTGGTTCCTCAACCGCTTCGACACCGCCTCGGCGGTGAACAACATCCCGGTCGCCATCCGGCTCTCCGGTGAGCTCGATATCGCGGCCCTGCAGGTCGCGGTCATCGATGTCATCGACCGCCACGAGTCGCTGCGCACCGTCTTCCCGGAGACCGCGCACGGACCGGTGCAGCGGGTGCTGGACGCCGCGCAGATCGTGCCCGATCTGACGCCGGTGCCGGTCACCGAGTCGAATCTGATCGACCACCTGGTGGAGCTGGCCACCATGGCCTTCGACGTCACCGACGAAGTGCCTTTGCACGCAGCGCTTTTCGAGATCAGCGAGACCGAGTACATCCTCGGCATGGTGGTCCACCACATCAGTGCCGACGGCTGGTCCATGGGCCCGCTGGCCCGCGACGTCATGGTCGCCTACGCCGCCCGCACCTCGTGGGAGGCCCCGGCCTGGGCGGAACTGCCGGTGCAGTACGCCGACTACGCGCTCTGGCAGCGCGAGGTGCTCGGGTCCGAGGACGACCCGGATTCGCTGATCGCCAAGCAGATCCGCTACTGGACCGACGCGCTCGCCGATCTGCCGGACGAGCTGGTGCTGCCCGCCGACCGGCAGCGGCCGGCCGTGGCCAGCTACCAGGGTGGCACCTACCCGTTCGCCATCTCCGCCGAAACCCAGCAGGCGCTGGTGGATCTGGGCCGCCGGCACAATGCCTCGCTGTTCATGGTCATGCACAGCGCGCTCGCGGTGCTGCTGGCCCGCCTCTCCGGGACCGGCGACATCGCCATCGGCACCCCGGTGCACGGCCGCGGTGAGGCCGCGCTCGACGACCTGATCGGCATGTTCGTCAACACCCTGGTGCTGCGCACCGAGGTGGACGGTAGCGAGACCTTCGCCGACCTGCTGGCCCGCTCCCGCGACACCGACCTGCACGCCTTCGCGCACGCGGACGTGCCGTTCGAGCGGCTGGTCGAGGTGCTCAACCCGGCCCGCTCGCAGGCTCGCCACCCGCTGTTCCAGGTCATGCTGACCTTCCAGAACACCCGGCAGGCCAGCCTGGAACTGCCCGGGCTCTCGGTCAACGGCATCGACTACGACGCCCGCCTGGCCAAGTTCGACCTGCAGCTGACCCTGCAGGAGGCGCAGGACGACCACGGCGAGAACGCCGGTATGTCCGCCGAGATCTCCTACGCGCTGGATCTTTTCGACGAGCCCACCATCGCGGCCTTCGCGCATCGCCTGGACCTGATCCTGGCAGCCGTGGTCGCGGACCCGGACCGGCCGCTCGGCGATATCGACCTGCTGGTCGCCGACGAGCGCGAGCGGGTGCTCGACGACTGGAACGACACCGCGTTCAACCTGGCGCGGGTGCTGCCCGCGCTGCCGGAGGGCGAGGCCGCGACGCTGGTTTCGCTGTTCGAAGCACAGGCTCTGACCAGCCCCGATGCGCCTGCCGTGGAATTCGAGGGGACGGGTCTGTCCTACGCCGAGTTCGCGGCGCGGGTGCACCAGCTGGCCCGCAAGCTCATCGCCCAGGGCGTGGGCGCGGAATCGCATGTGGCGCTGGCCATCCGGCGCTCGCTGGATCTGGTCGTCGCCATGTACGCGGTGCTGGAGGCCGGTGGCGCGTACGTGCCGCTGGATCCGGATCAGCCGGACGAGCGCATCGACTACGTGCTCGACACCGCCCGCCCGGTCGCGATCCTCACCACCAGCCGCGACGATTTCGTCACCGGCCGCAATGTGCCGGTGCTCGAGGTCGACACGCTGAACCTGGAGGCCTACTCCGACGCGCCGATCACGGATGCCGAACGGGGACAGGCGATCCGGCCGGAGCACACGGCGTACGTCATCTTCACCTCCGGTTCGACCGGCCGCCCGAAGGGTGTCGCGGTCGAGCACGGTGCGATCGTGAACCGCCTGCTGTGGATGCAGCACGAGTACCCGATCGACGCGAACGACGCTGTCCTGCAGAAGACTCCGGCCACCTTCGACGTGTCGGTCTGGGAGTTCTTCTGGCCCCTGCAGACCGGCGCCCGCCTGGTGGTCGCCAGGCCGGACGGCCACCGCGACCCGGTGTACCTGGCCCAGGTCATCGCCGAGACCGGCATCACCACGGCCCACTTCGTGCCGTCGATGCTGTCGGTGTTCGTCGCCACCCTCGGCAACGAGAACGGCGACTCCTCGGTCCCCGCACCGCGTTTGCGGCAGGTCTTCGCCTCGGGTGAGGCGCTGCCCGCGCCGACCGCGCAGAAGCTGCGTCAGTTGACCGGTGCGCGGCTGCACAACCTGTACGGCCCGACCGAAGCGGCCGTCGATGTCACCTACCACGAGGTCGTGGACACCGACACCGTGTTCGTGCCGATCGGCCGCCCGGTCTGGAACACCGAGACCTATGTGCTCGACGCCCGCCTGCACCCGGTCGCGCCGGGTGTCGCGGGTGAGCTCTATCTGGCGGGCGATCAGCTGGCGCGCGGCTACCTCGGCCGCCCCGACCTGTCCGCCGATCGCTTCGTCGCCAACCCGTTCGTCTCCGGCGACCGCATGTACCGCACCGGCGACCTGGTCTCCTGGACCGCCGACGGTGAACTGAACTACCTGGGCCGCACCGACTTCCAGGTCAAGCTGCGCGGTCTGCGCATCGAGCTCGGCGAGATCGAGGCCGCGCTGCTGGCGCAGCCGGCCATCGCCCAGTCGGTCGTGGTGGTGCGCACCGACGCGCACGCCGGTGACCAGCTGGTCGGCTATGTGGTGCGTGAGGCCGAGGCGGTCGTGGACGTCGACGCGGTCAAGGCCGCGCTGAGCGGCTCGCTGCCCGCCTATATGGTCCCGGCCGCGCTCGTGGTGCTGGACGCCTTCCCGGTCAACGCCTCCGGCAAGCTGGACCGCCGGGCGCTGCCCGCACCGGTCTTCGAGGCCAAGCGTTTCCGCGCCCCCTCGACCCCGATCGAGGAGATCATCGCGCAGATCTTCGCCGACCTGCTCGGCGTCGAGCGCGTCGGTGTGGACGATGACTTCTTCGAGCTGGGCGGCAACTCGCTGGTCGCCACCCAGGTGGTGGCCCGCCTGGCCGCCGCGCTGAACGCCGAGATCGGCGTGCGCGTGCTGTTCGAGGCCCCGACCGTGGCCGCGCTGGCCGCCCGTGTCGAGTCGCACGCGGGAACCGGTGTGCGCCAGGCGCTCACGGTTCGGTCCCGGCCGGAGTACCCGCCGCTGTCGCTGGCGCAGCAGCGCATGTGGTTCCTCAACCGGTTCGATCCGGAGTCGGCCGCCAACAACATCCCGGCGGCCGTAAGGCTCACCGGCGCACTGGATCTCGACGCCATGCGCGGGGCCATCGCCGACGTGGTGGCGCGGCACGAGTCGCTGCGCACCCTCTACCCGTCGCACGAGGGCGTCGCCTACCAGAAGGTGCTGCCCACCGGCCGCGCCATCCCCGAACTGGATGTGCTGGACGTGACCGAGGGCGAATTGTTCGCCGCGGTCTACGACTTCGCGGCCCGGGGCTTCGACGTCACCACCGAGACCGCCGTCCGCCTGCGCGCCTATCGCCTCGCGGCCGACGATCACGTGCTGGTGCTGGTGGCCCACCACATCGCCGCCGACGGCTTCTCGATGAACCCGCTGGTGCGCGACCTCATGACCGCCTACATCGCGCGCAGCAACGGCGAGACCCCGGGCTGGACCGAGCTGCCGGTGCAGTACGCGGACTACGCGCTGTGGCAGCGCGAAACGCTGGGTTCGGAAGAGGATCCGCGTTCGCTCATCACCGAGCAGCTCGACTACTGGCGCCGCACCCTGTCCGGCCTGCCGGACGAGCTGCGCCTGTCGGCCAAGCCGCGCCCGGCCGTCGCGTCCTACGACGCGGGCACCCACCGGTTCCAGGTGCCGGGCGAGCTCATCGCCGGGCTGAACCGGGTGGCGCAGAGCAATGGCACCACCCTGTTCATGGTGGTGCACAGTGCTTTCGCCGCGCTGCTGGCGCGCCTGAGCGGTACCGAGGACATCGCGGTCGGCATTCCGGTGGCGGGCCGTGGCGAGCAGGCCCTCGACGATCTCGTCGGCATGTTCGTCAACACCCTGGTGCTGCGGTCGCCGGTCGATGCCGGCACCAGCTTCACCGACCTGCTGAAGACCGTGCGCGAGCGCGATCTGCAGGCCTTCGCCCACGCGGACGTGCCGTTCGAGCGGCTGGTCGAGGTGCTCAACCCGGCCCGCTCGCAGGCCCGGCACCCGCTGTTCCAGGTCATGCTGTCGTTCCAGAATCTGGGCCGCACCTCGCTGGAGCTACCGGGTCTGAGCGTGTCCGAGCTGGCCATCGACCAGCAGTCGGCCAAGTTCGACCTGCAGCTGACGCTGAGCGAGGTCATCGAGGGTGCCGCGGCGGGCCGCGAATCGGACATCGCGGCCATGGATGCCGAACTCGTCTATGCGACAGACCTTTTCGACGCGCAGTACGCCCACGTCTTCGCGCAGCGCTTCGTGGCGATGCTCACCGCCGTGGCCGCGGATCCGACCCAGCTGGTCGGCGATGTCGAGCTGCTGAGCGAGGCCGAACGCCGCCAGCTGCTGGTCGGCTGGAACGAGACCGCGTTCGAGCTGGATGCCGCACTGCCGGAGATCTCCGAAGGCGCTGCGGCGACCCTGGTTTCGCTGTTCGAGGCGCAGGTCGCGCTGACTGCCGAAGCGACTGCTGTCACCTTCGAGGGGACAAGTCTGTCGTACGCCGAGTTCGCGGCCCGTGTCCGCAAGCTCGCGCGCTGGCTCATCGCCGAGGGCGTCGGACCGGAATCCTTTGTGGCGCTGGGCATGCGCCGCTCCATCGACCTGGTCGCGGGCATGTACGCCGTCGCCGTCGCCGGTGGCGCGTATGTGCCGCTGGATCCGGATCACCCGGCCGAGCGCACCCAGTACATCCTCGAGACCGCACAGCCGGTCTGCGTGCTGACCTCCGGCGACGACCTGGAAGGCGTTGACGCGCGCCAGGTCCGGATCGACGAGCTGGACCTGTCCGGCTTCGCCGACACCCCGGTCGCCGATGCCGAACGCCGCTCGCCGCTGCGGCCGCAGAACACCGCGTATGTGATCTTCACGTCCGGCTCCACCGGCCGCCCCAAGGGTGTGGCCGTGAGCCACGCCGCGATCGTGAACCGTCTCGTCTGGATGCACGCCCAGTACGGGCTGGCCGCCTACGACGTGGTCCTGCAGAAGACCCCCGCCACCTTCGACGTGTCGGTGTGGGAGTTCTTCTGGCCCTTGCAGGTCGGCGCGCGCCTGGTGGTCGCCAAGCCGGACGGCCACCGCGATCCGGCCTACCTGGCCGAGATCATCGTCCGCGAGGGCGTCACGGTCACCCACTTCGTGCCGTCCATGCTGGCGGTCTTCGTGGCCGAGCCGGGCGCGGCCGACTGCGTCAGCCTGACCAATGTCTTCGCCTCCGGTGAGGGCCTGCCCGCGCCGACCGCGCAGAAGCTGCGCGAACTGACCGGTGCTCGCCTGCACAACCTGTACGGCCCCACCGAGGCCGCGGTGGACGTGACCTTCCACGAGGTCACCGACGCCGACCTGGCCTCGGTGCCGATCGGCGCGCCGGTCTTCAACACCCAGGTGTACGTGCTGGATTCGCGTCTGCGGCCGGTTCCGGTGGGTGTCGCGGGTGAGCTGTATCTGGCGGGCGATCAGCTCGCCACCGGCTATGTGGCACGCCCCGATCTGACCGCGGATCGCTTCGTGGCCAACCCCTTCGGCGCCGGCGCCCGCATGTACCGCACCGGTGACCTGGTCACCTGGACGCGACATGGCGAGCTGGAGTACCTGGGCCGCACCGACTTCCAGGTGAAGCTGCGCGGTCTGCGCATCGAGCTCGGCGAGATCGAGTCGGCGCTCAGCGCGCTGCCCTCGATCGCCCAGTCCGTGGTGGTGGTCCGCACCGACGAGCGCACCGGCGATCAGCTGGTCGCCTACCTGATCGCCGCCGACGGTCACCTCGACCTCGACGCGGTCAAGGACGAACTGTCCGAGCAGCTTCCGGCCTACATGGTCCCGGCCGCCTTCATGGTGCTGGACGCCTTCCCGCTCAATGCCTCCGGCAAGCTGGACCGCAAGCAGTTGCCCGCGCCGACGTTCGCCGCCAAGACCTACCGCGCCCCGGCCACGCCGGTGCAGCAGACGGTCGCCGGCACCATCGCCGACGTGCTCGGCCTGGACCGGGTCGGCCTGGACGACGACTTCTTCGAGCTCGGCGGCAACTCGCTCATCGCCACCCAGGTGATCGCGCGCCTGTCGGCCGCCCTGGACGCCGACATCCCGCTGCGCGCGCTGTTCGAGGCCACCACCGTGGCTTCCCTCGCCGCGCAACTGGAATCGCGCGTCGGCACCGGCGCGCGCGCCGCGCTGGCCGCCCAGGAGCGCCCGGAGCTGGTGCCGCTGTCGCTCGCACAGCAGCGCATGTGGTTCCTGAACCGCTTCGACAACCGCACCGCGGTCAACAACATCCCGGTGGCGCTGAAGCTCACCGGCGCGATCGACCCGGCCGCCTTCACCGCCGCCATCGGCGACGTGCTGGCCCGCCACGAGTCGCTGCGCACCATCTACCCCGAGGTCGAGGGGGACGGCTACCAGCGCATCCTGCCGCTGTCCGAGGTCGACTTCGAGGTGCGGACCGAGACCGTCACCGCGGCCGACCTGACCGCCCGCATCACCCAGCTCGCGAGCGTGTTCTTCGACGTCACCCGCGAACTGCCGTTCCGCGCCACCCTGCTCAGCCTCAGCGAGAACGAGCACGTGGTCGTGCTGGTGCTGCACCACATCAGCGCGGACGGCGTCTCGCTGCGCCCGCTGCTGCGGGATGTGGTGGCCGCCTACCTGTCCCGCAGCACCGGCGAGGCCCCGGCCTGGGCGCCGCTGCCGGTGCAGTACGCCGACTACACGCTGTGGCAGCGCGAGATCCTCGGCGCGGAAACCGATTCCGAGTCCCTGGCGGCCCAGCAGATCGCCTACTGGACCGACCGGCTGGCCGACCTGCCCGAGCAGATCGAGCTGCCCGCCGACCGCCCGCGGCCGGAGATCGCCACCAATGCCGGTGGCACCTACGACTTCTCGATCGACGCCGAGCTGCACCGCGCCCTCACCGGCGTGGCCCGCGAGCACGACGTCACCCTGTTCATGCTGGTGCACGCCGCCCTGGCCACCTGGGCCGCGCGCCTGTCCCGCGCCACCGACATCGCCATCGGCACCCCCATCGCGGGCCGCGGCGAACGCGCGCTGGACGACCTGGTCGGCATGTTCGTCAACACCCTGGTGCTGCGCAGCGAGGTGCGGCCGGACGCCGCCTTCCGCGACCTGCTGGCCCAGGTGCGCCGCACCGACCTGGCCGCCTTCGCGCACGCCGACGTGCCGTTCGAGCGTCTCGTCGACGTGCTCAGCCCGGTCCGCTCGCAGGCGCACCACCCGCTGTTCCAGGTGGCGCTGACCTTCGAGGCCGCCGGGGCCAAGGACGCCGCGGCGGTCGCGCTGCCCGGCCTGGAACTCGAGGTCGTCGAATTCGACCCGGGCACGGCCAAGTTCGACGTGCAGCTCACCGTGAGCGAGCGCGCCGACGGCTCGCTGGGCCTGTCCTGGAACTACGCCGCCGACCTGTTCGACGCCGAGACCGTCATCTCCTTCGCCGAGCGCCTGGTCCGCATCCTGCGCGCGGTCGCCGAGGATCCGGCCGCGCTCATCGGCGATATCGACCTGCTGGGCGAGGGCGAGCGCCACAATGTGGCCGAGCACTGGGTCTCCGCGGGCGAGGACGTCGTCGCCCTGGCCCAGACCGCGCGGGCCGCGGTCGCCGACGCCGAACGCGCTGTCGCCGAGGGCACCTCGGGCATCGCGCCCGAGGCCGCCGCCCTGCTCGCGCTGGGCGCGTCCGCCGAGCGCCTTGCCAACCCGCTGGCCGCCCTGGCCAGCCGGTTCGTGGCGGCCGACGCCACCCTGTCGAGCCTGTTCGACCTGGCGGTGGCCGCGAATCCGGAGCGCGTCGCGGTGCGCTTCGGCGACGAGGAGCTCACCTACTTCGACCTGGACCGCCGCGCGAATGTGCTGGCGCGCCGCCTGATCGGCGAGGGCGCGGGACCGGAATCGCTGGTCGCGGTGCTGCTGCCGCGTTCGGCGGATCTGGTGGTGGCGCTGCTGGCCGTGATCAAGACCGGTGCGGGCTACGTGCCGATCGATCCGACATATCCGGCCGACCGCATCGCCTACGTGCTCTCGGACGCGCGGCCGACCAGCGTGATCACCGACTCGACCGTGCAGGTCGAGCAAGCGCTGGGAAGTGGAGCGGCGGCCGAGCTGAACACCATCCTGCTGGACGGGTTCTCGCTGGAGGCGGGCAATATCGTGGACGCGGCCGACGGGCCGGTCACCGACGCCGAACGCCGGTCCGCGCTGCGCCCGGACCATGTCGCCTACGTCATCTACACCTCCGGCTCCACCGGCCGCCCCAAGGGCGTGGCCGTGGCGCATCGGAATGTGGTGCGGCTGATGGCGAACACCGATCGCGAGTTCGGCTTCGGTCCCGATGATGTGTGGACGCTGTTCCACTCCTATGCTTTCGATTTCTCGGTGTGGGAGCTGTGGGGTCCGCTGCTCTTCGGCGGCAAGCTGGTCGTGGTCGATTACTACGTGTCTCGCTCGCCCGAGCAGTTCCTGGAACTGCTGCGCCGCGAACAGGTCACGGTGCTCAACCAGACCCCGTCGGCGTTCTACCAGCTGGCCGAGGCAGACCGGATCGCTACCTCGGCGAGCCGGGAATCGGATACCGCCGCCGGTGACCAGCAGTCGCTGGCACTGCGCTACGTCGTCTTCGGCGGTGAGGCGCTCGAGCTGCGCCGCCTGTCGGATTGGGTTGCCCGCCACGGTGATTCCTCGCCGTACCTGGTGAACATGTACGGCATCACCGAGACCACCGTGCACGTGTCCGTGCGCGTGCTCGATGCCGACACCATCGCCGCCGCCACCGGTTCCGTGGTCGGCCGGGCCATCGCGGGCCTGCGCGTCTACGTCCTCGACGACCGCCTGCACCCGGTGCCGGTCGGTGTCGCGGGCGAAATGTATGTCGCCGGACCGCAATTGGCGCGCGGCTACCTGGGCCGCCCGGACCTGTCCGCGGCCCGCTTCGTGGCCAGCCCCTTCGGTATCCCGGGCGAGCGGCTGTACCGCTCCGGCGACGTGGCCCGCTGGAACCGTTTCGGTGAGCTGGAATACCTGGGCCGCGCCGACGATCAGGTGAAGGTGCGTGGTTTCCGCATCGAGCTCGGTGAGATCGAGTCCGCCGTGCTGGCCCAGGCGGGCGTGGCGCAGGCCGCGGTCATCGTGCGCGAGGACCAGCCGGGCGATCAGCGCATCGTGGCCTACGTGGTGCCGGAGAACGGCATCGCGCCGGCCGTGGACGCGGTCCGCGACGGCGCGGCCGAGCTGCTGCCGTCCTACATGGTCCCGTCCGCCATCGTGGTGCTGGACCGAATCCCGTTGACCGTCAACGGCAAGCTGGACCGCCGGGCGCTCCCGGCCCCGGCCGCGCAGGCGCGGGCCTTCCGCGCCCCGGAGACCCCGGTGCAGGAGACGGTCGCCGCCGTCTTCGCCGAGGTCCTGGATCTACCGCGGGTCGGCCTGGACGACGACTTCTTCGACCTGGGCGGCAACTCGCTCATCGCCACCCGGGTGGTGTCGCGCATCGGCGCGGCCCTGGACACCACGGTCGCGGTGCGCACCCTGTTCGAGGCCACCACGGTCGAGGCCCTGGCCGCCCGCATCGAATCGCACGCCGACGGCGCGTCCCGCGCCAAGCTGGTGGCCCGGACGAGGAATCCCGAAGCGCAGGGAGGTGGAGCGGAGCCGGCGCCGCTGTCGTTCGCGCAGCAGCGCATGTGGTTCCTGAACCAGTACGACACCTCCTCGGCGGCCTACAACCTGCCGCTGGCCATCCGCCTCACCGGCGAACTCGACACCGCCGCACTGGAACTCGCGGTCGCGGACGTGGTCCGCCGGCACGAGTCGCTGCGCACCCGGTACCCGGAGCACGGCGGCACCCCGATGCAGGTGGTCGTCCCGGCCGAGGAGATCGCCCTCGACCTGCGGCCGGTCACCGTCGCGGCCGGGGACGTGACCGCCACCGTGACCGCCTTCGCCACGCTGGGCTTCAATGTGGCCGAACAGGTTCCGCTGCGCGCCCGCCTGTTCCGCGTCGGCGGCGAGGACGCCACCGAGCACGTGCTCGTGGTGGTCGTGCACCACATCGCGGGCGACGGCTTCTCGATGTCCCCGCTGGCGCGCGACGTCATGGTCGCCTACACCGCGCGCAACCAGGGCGCGGTCCCGGGCTGGGCCCCGCTGGCCGTCCAGTACGCCGACTTCGCCGTCTGGCAGCGCGAAGTGCTGGGCTCTGAAGAGGACTCGTCCTCGATCATGGCCCGCCAGGTGGCCTACTGGCAGCGCGTGCTCGGCGGCGTGCCCGACGAGCTGGCCCTGCCCACCGACCGCCCGCGCCCGGCCATCGCCTCGCATCGCGGCGCGACGCTGCAGCGCACGCTGTCGCCGGAGCTCGTCGCGGCGCTGGAAGACGTTGCCCGCCGCCGGGGTTCGTCGCTGTTCATGGTCATGCACAGCGCCCTCGCGGTGCTGCTGGCCCGGCTGTCCGGCGGCGATGACATCGCGGTCGGCACCCCGGTCGCCGGTCGCGGTGAGGCCGCGCTGGACGACCTGGTCGGCATGTTCGTCAACACCCTGGTGCTGCGCACCGGCATCGACCCGGCCGAGTCGTTCACCGACCTGCTGGACCGTGTGCGGCACACCGACCTCGACGCCTTCGGCAATGCCGACGTGCCGTTCGAGCGGCTGGTGGAACTGCTCGCGCCCGAGCGCTCGCAGGCCCGCAACCCGCTGTTCCAGGTCATGCTGGCGTTCCAGAACCTGGATCGCACCAGCATCGAGCTGCCGGGGCTGACCGTCTCCACGCTCGACCTCGACGAGAACATCTCCCGCTTCGACCTGCAGTTCACGCTGTCGGAGCAGGACTCCGGGATGGCGCTGGCGCTGACCTACGCCACCGACCTGTTCGACGAGGCCACCGCGGCCGGATTCGCGCAGCGCTGGGTGCGGGTGCTCGAGGCCGTCGCGGCCGACCCGGAGCTCGGCGTCGGCGCGATCGACATCCTGGACCAGGACGAACGCGCCGATCTGGTGGCCCGTTTCGGCCTGCCCGCCGTCCCGGCGCGCACGCTGCCCGAGCTCATCGCCGACGCCGTCGCCATCGATCCGGCCGCGACCGCGGTCGTGTTCCAGGGCAGGAGTCTGTCCTACGGCGAGCTGGATGCGCGCTCGAACCGCTTGGCGCGCTTGCTCATCGAGCGGGGCATCGGCGCCGAGGATCTGGTCGCCGTGGCAGTGCCGCGGTCGGACGACTCCTACTTCGCCGAATGGGCGGTGTCCAAGACCGGTGCGGCCTTCGTCCCGGTGGACCCGAACTACCCGGCCGACCGCATCGCCCACATGGTCACCGACTCCGGTTCGCCGGTCGGTCTCACCGTGGCATCGGTGCGCGCGGACATGCCGGACTCGGTCGAGTGGCTGGTGCTCGACGAGCTGGATCTGAATGCGTTCGCCGACACCGCGATCGCCGACGCCGAGCGGGCGCGCCCGCTGCGTCCGGAGCACCCGGCCTACGTCATCTACACCTCCGGTTCCACCGGTGTGCCCAAGGGCGTCGTGGTCACCCACGCGGGTCTGGCCAACTTCAGCGTCGAGCAGGCCGAGCGGTACGCGCTCGACTCCTCTTCGCGCGCACTGCATTTCGCGTCGCCGTCGTTCGACGCGTCCATGCTGGAGTTCCTGCTCGCCATCGGCAGGGGCGGCACCCTCGTGGTCGTGCCGCCGGGCACCTACGGCGGTGAGGAGCTCGCGGAGCTGATCCGCCGCGAGCGGGCCACCCACGCCTTCATCACCCCGGCCGCGCTGTCCACCTTCGGACCGGCGGGCCTGGACTCGCTGCGCGTGCTGGTCGCCGGTGGTGAGGCCGTCCCCGCCGATCTGGTGGAGAAGTGGGCGGTGCCGATCGGAGAGGGGACAGAGTCGGACGGCACCATTCGTGCCTTCCACAACGGGTACGGCCCCACCGAGACCACCATCATGACCAACATCAGCGATGCGCTGGTGCCGGGCGACCTCGTCACCATCGGCGGCCCCATCCGGGGCATGCAGTCGCTGATCCTCGACAACCGCCTCCGCCCGGTTCCGGTGGGAGTCGCGGGTGAGCTGTACCTGTCGGGCATTCAGCTGGCGCGCGGCTACCACGCGCGGCCGGGCCTGACCGCCGACCGGTTCGTCGCCAACCCGTATGTGGCGGGCGAGCGCATGTACCGCACCGGTGACGTGGTGCGCTGGACCACGGACGAAGCGCGGGGGGGCGGAGCGTTGGTCGAGTACGTCGGCCGTTCCGACTTCCAGGTCAAGGTGCGTGGTTTCCGCATCGAGCTGGGCGAGATCGACGCCGCGCTGGCCTCGCACGAGTCCGTCGACTTCGCGGTCACCGTGGGCCACAAGAACGCCGCCGGCGCGACGTCGCTGGTGTCGTACGTGGTTGCCACGCCGGGTCATTCGATCGATGTGGCGGCCGTGACGGCGCACGTCGAGGCGCGTCTGCCCGCGTACATGGTGCCCTCGGCGGTCATGGTCATCGACCGGGTGCCGCTGACGCCGGTCGGCAAGCTGGACCGCCGGGCGCTGCCCGAGCCGGTCTTCGCCACCGAGGTGGTCTTCCGCGCGCCGCGCAATGCCCTCGAGCACACCATCGCCGAGGTCTTCGCCGAGGTGCTGGGTCTGGAACGGGTCGGCATCGACGACTCGTTCTTCGCCCTGGGCGGTGACTCCATCGTCTCCATCCAGCTGGTGTCGCGGGCCAAGGCGCGCGGCGTGGTATTCAGCCCGCGCGACGTGTTCGAGCAGCGCACGGTCTCCGGTCTGGCCGCCGTCGCGGAAACCACGGACGGCCAAGGCAATTCGACCCCGCAGCTGACCGAGCTGCCGGGCGGCGGCGTGGGCGTCATGCCGCTGACCCCCGTCGTGCGCTTCATGGCGGGCCGGCCGGGCGAGTTCGGCCGCTTCAACCAGACCATGGCGCTGGAGCTGCCGATCGGCATCGATCGCGCGGGCATCGCCGCCACCGTCGGCGCGGTCATCGACCGCCACGACATGCTGCGGGCGCGCCTGCGCCGGGTGCCGGACGCGGACTGGATCGTCGAAACCGCCGCTCCCGGAACGATCGACGCGGATGCGCTGATCGATCGCACCGAGTTCGACGCGGGCGTCACCGACGCGCAGCTGGTCGAGATCGCCACGGCCGCACTGGATGCCACCCTCGACAAGCTGGATCCGGCTGCGGGACAGGTCATCCGGTTCGTGTGGCTGGAGCCGTCCGACGCCACGGCGAGCCGTGAACCGGGCACCGCTCGTGCCGGACGACTCGTCGTCGCCGCACACCACCTCGTGGTCGACGGCGTCACCTGGCGAATCCTGGTGCCGGACTTCGTCGCCGCCTGGGGTCAGCTGTCCGCCGGACAGACCCCCGAGCTGGTCGCGCCCGCCACCAGCATGCGCACCTGGGCGCACGCCCTCGAGCGTGAGGCCGCCACCGACGAGCGCGTCGCCGAACTCGAGTTCTGGCGCACCGTCGTCGAGGGCCCGGACCCGCTGCTCACCGAGCGCCCCATGGATCCGGCCGTCGACGTCACCGCCACCATCGAGAAGCACCGCGTCGAACTGTCGGCCGAGGCCACCAAGGCGCTGCTGACCACCGTGCCCGCGCTGTTCCACGGCGGTGTCAACGACGGTCTGCTGACCGCACTCGCCCTGGCGGTGGCCAAGTTCCGCGCGGCCAAGGGCCTGGGGGAGAAGGCCGGGGGGCAGGACACAACCCTCGTCCGCCTGGAGGGCCACGGTCGTGAGGAAGAGGTCGTGCCCGGTGCCGACCTGTCCCGCACGGTCGGCTGGTTCACCGCCATCTTCCCGGTGCGCTTCGATCTGTCCGGCATCGACGTGGACGCCGCCCTCAGCGGCGGGCCCGCCATGGGCCGGGCCATCAAGGCCGTCAAGGAGCAGCTGCTCGCGGTGCCCGACAAGGGCATCGGCTACGGCCTGCTGCGCTACATGAACTCCGACACCGCCTCGCAGCTGCCCAAGCAGCTGCCGGGCCAGGTCAGCTTCAACTACCTGGGCCGGGTCAACGAGGGCGATGTGCCGGAGGCGCTGCGCGGCTTCGGCTGGATCCCGGCTCCCGAGCTGGCGGATCTGGCCGGCGCCTACGACGGCGACATGCCCGCCATGGCCCCGATCGACATCAACGCCATCGTGGTCGGAGAGAAGCTGACCGCCAATATCGGCTACCCGAGCACGCTGATCGGTGCGCAGGAGATCGCCGAATTCGCGGCGCTGTGGACCTCGGCGCTGGAAGCCGTTGCCCGGCATGCCGATTCCGCGCAGGCGGGCGGGCACACCCCGTCCGACTTCGGCCTGGTGCGCGTCACCCAGCGCGATATCGACGGCTGGGAGAAGCAGTACGGTGCGCTGAACCAGGTATGGCCGTTGTCCGCGCTGCAGGCCGGTCTGCTGTTCCACGCGCAGCTGGCCGCCACCTCGGTCGACGTGTACACCGCGCAGGCGGTGCTCACCCTCGAGGGCCGCGTCGACGCCGACCGGCTGCGGTCGGCCGCGCAGGCCCTCATCGAACGCCACGAAATCCTGCGCACCGCTTACGTGAACGACGCATCGGGTGTTCCGGTGCAGGTGGTCATCGACGGCGTGCAGGTGGCGTGGACCAACCACGACCTGACCGACATCGCCGACGCGGACGCCCGCGCGGCACGCGCGGCGGAGATCATCGCCGCCGACCGGGTGCAGCGCTTCGACCTGACCGCGCCGCCGCTCATCCGCTACACGCTGGTGCGGACCGCCGCGAACAGCTACCAGCTGGCCGTGGCCAACCACCACATCCTGCTCGACGGCTGGTCCATGCCGCTGCTCATGCAGGACCTGCTGGTGCTGTACGCCACGCACTCCGACACCGCGGTGCTGCCGCCGGTGCGCTCCTACCGCTACTTCCTGGAATGGGTTGCGCAGCAGGACCGTCCGGCCTCGCTGGCGGCATGGCAGCGGTCGCTGCACGGCGTCTCCGAGCCGACCCTGCTCACCCGCCCCGACGCGGGCCGCGAGATCACCGCCCTGTCCGGCGAGTACTTCTTCGACCTGGACGAGGCCGCGACGGCGCGCCTGACCGCGCTGGCCGCCGATCTCGGCGTCACCCCGAACACCGTGCTCCAGGTCGCCTGGGGCGTCCTGCTCGGCCGCCTCACCGGCCGCGAGGACGTGCTCTTCGGCACCACGGTGTCCGGTCGCCCGGCCCAGCTGTCCGGCGTCGAGTCCATGGTGGGTCTGTTCATCAACACCGTGCCGGTGCGGGTCGCCTTCGACCCGGCCGAGCCGGCGAGCGCGCTGCTCACCCGGACCCAGGGCGAGCAGGCCGACCTGCTCGACCACCACTACGTGGGCCTGGCCGACATCCAGACGGCGGCGGGCATCGGCGGGCTCTTCGACACCCTGGTCGTCTTCGAGTCCTATCCCGTCGACGCGGAGGGCATCCGGTCCCAGGCCGCCGACATCGACGGCATGGCCGTCACCGGCCTGGACGCCGCGGACGCCACCCACTACCCGCTGACCCTCATCGCCCAGCTCGACACCCGCCTGCGCATCCGCGCCGGCTACCTGCGCGACCTGTTCGACGAGGACACCGTCCACCGCATCGCCGACCGCCTGGTGCGCGTGCTGACCGCCATCACCACGGAACCCGCTGCGGCCGTGGGCGATATCGAACTGCTGGACGCACCCGAACGCGAGTTGGTCGTCGAGCGCTGGAACGACACCGCCTTCGACATCGAGGCCGTGCTCACCGATCGCTCCGCCTCCCCGCGCTTGGCGGCCGAGGCCGCGACCCTGGTCGCGATGTTCGAGGCGCAGGTGGAGCGGACGCCCGACGCGACCGCGCTCAGCTTTGAGGGGACGAGTCTGTCCTACGCCGAGTTCGGCGACCGGGTGCACCGCCTGGCGCGCTGGCTGGTCGAGCGTGGTGTCGGAGCGGAATCGTTCGTGGCCCTGGGTATGCGGCGTTCCATCGACCTGGTGGTCGGCATGTACGCCGTCACCGTGGCCGGCGCCGCCTACGTGCCGCTGGACCCGGATCACCCGGCCGAGCGCATCGAGTACATCCTCGAGACCGCCGACCCGGTGACCGTGCTGACCTCCGGTGAGGACCTGGCGATCGATACCGCGCAGGTCCGCATCGACATGCTGGAGCTGGCCAGCTACTCGGCCGCTCCGCTCACCGATGCGGATCGCCGTGCGCCGCTGCGGGAGTCGAACAACGCGTACGTGATCTTCACGTCCGGTTCGACCGGCCGCCCGAAGGGTGTGGCGGTGCCGCACTCGGCGATCGTGAACCGCCTCGTCTGGATGCAGACGGCCTACGGGCTGACCGCCGGCGACGTCGTCCTGCAGAAGACCCCGGCCACCTTCGACGTGTCGGTGTGGGAGTTCTTCTGGCCCTTGCAGATCGGCGCGAAGCTGGTCGTGGCCAAGCCCGAAGGCCACCGCGACCCGGCGTATCTCGCGGATCTCATTGCCCGCGAGGGTGTGACGGTCACCCACTTCGTGCCGTCCATGCTCGCGGTGTTCGTGGCCGAGGAGGCCGCCGCGCGGTGCACCAGCCTGCGCAAGGTCTTCGCCTCCGGCGAGGCGCTGTCGCCCAAGCCCGCGCACAAGCTGCGTGAACTCACGGGCGCGGAGCTGCACAACCTGTACGGCCCGACCGAGGCCGCGGTCGACGTCACCTTCCACCAGGTCGTGGACGCGGACGTCGATACCGTGCCGATCGGCCGCCCGGTGTTCAACACCGAGGTGTACGTGCTGGATTCGCGTCTGCGGCCGGTTCCGGTGGGTGTCGCGGGTGAGCTGTACCTGGCGGGCGATCAGCTCGCGACCGGGTATGTCGCGCGCCCGGACATCACTTCGGATCGCTTCGTGGCCAACCCCTTCGGGGACGGCGAGCGCATGTACCGCACCGGTGACCTGGTCACCTGGACCGCGGACGGCGAGCTGGAGTACATCGGCCGCACCGACTTCCAGGTCAAGCTGCGCGGTCTGCGCATCGAACTCGGCGAGATCGAATCCGCGCTCACCGCACTGGATTCCATCGCACAGTCGGTGGTCGTGGTGCGCAGCGACGTGCACACCGGTGATCAGCTGGTCGCCTATGTCATCCCGGCGGCGGGCCACACCGTGGACGTCGAGAAGGTGCGCCTGGTGATCGGCGAGAGCCTGCCCGCGTACATGGTGCCGTCGGTCCTGATGGCGCTCGACGAGTTCCCGCTCAATGCCTCCGGCAAGCTGGACCGCAAGGCGCTGCCCGCGCCGGTGTTCGAGGCCGCGGTGTTCCGCGCGCCCGTGACCCCGGTCGAGCAGATCGTGGCCGGCGTGTTCGCCGAGATCCTCGGCCTGGAGCGGGTCGGCCTGGACGACGACTTCTTCGCCCTCGGCGGCAACTCGCTCATCGCCACCCAGGTGGCGGCGCGCCTGTCGGCCGCGCTGGACACCCACCTGGGTGTGCGCGAGATCTTCGAGGCGTCGACCGTGGCCGCCCTGGCGGCGCGCGCCGAAACCCATTCCGGCGCGGGCACTCGCCAGGCGCTGATCGCGCAGCGGCGGCCGGAGCGGCTGCCGCTGTCGCTGGCCCAGCAGCGCATGTGGTTCCTCAACCGGTTCGATCCCGAATCGGCCGTGGACAATATCCCGGCGGCCGTGCGCCTGTCGGGTCTGGTGGACCGCCAGGCCCTGCAGATCGCCGTCGCCGACGTGCTGGCGCGGCACGAGTCGCTGCGTACCCGGTACCCGGAGATCGACGAAGCGCGGGGAGGCGGAGCGCAGGCGTTCCAGGAGATCGTCCCCACCGGCCAGGTCATTCCGGACCTGACCCCGGTCGAGGTCTCCGAAGCCGAACTGCCGCAGGCGCTCTCGGAGCTGGTGCTGAGCGGCTTCGATGTCACCGTGGACGTGCCGTTCCGGGCCCGCCTGTTCGAGGTCAGCCCCACCGAGCACGTGCTCGCGCTGGTGGTGCACCACATCTCGGCCGACGGCTTCTCCATGGGCCCGCTCACCCGGGATGTCATGACCGCCTACGGCGCTCGCGTCGAGGGCGGCGAGCCCGGCTGGCAGCCGCTGGATGTCCAGTACGCGGACTACGCGCTGTGGCAGCGCGCGGTGCTCGGCGACGAGACCGACGCCGAATCCGTGATCTCCCAGCAGATCTCGTACTGGCGCGACTCGCTGCGCGGCCTGCCCGACCAGCTGGACCTGCCCGCCGACCGGCCGCGTCCGGCCGTCGCGTCGGGCCGCGGTGCGACGCACGTCTTCACCGTCGACGCCGACACCCACGCCAAGCTGACCGAACTGGCCCGCACCCGCGGCGCGACGCTGTTCATGGTCATGCACTCCGCCCTGGCGGCGCTGCTGTCGCGGCTGTCGGGTGAGGCGGACATCGCGATCGGCACCCCGGTCGCCGGTCGTGGTGAACGCGCCCTCGACGACCTCATCGGCATGTTCGTCAACACCCTGGTGCTGCGCACCGAGGTGGACGGCGGCGCCGGCTTCACCGAACTCCTGGACACGGTGCGCACCACCGACATCCAGGCCTTCGGCCACGCCGACCTGCCCTTCGAGCGCCTGGTCGAGATCCTCAACCCGGCGCGCTCGCAGGCGCGGCACCCGCTGTTCCAGGTCATGCTGTCGTTCCAGAACACCGGCATCACCGAACTGGAACTGCCCGGCCTGACCGTGAGCGCCGTCGATCTCCCGATCGACACCGCCAAGTTCGACCTGCAGCTGGTCCTCACCGAGCAGCTGGGAACCCACGACGTGGCGGGCAACGGCCACGGAGCGACCCCCTCCGGCATCACCGCCGAACTCATCTACGCCACCGACCTGTTCGACGCCGCCACCATGGAGCGTTTCGCCGACCGGTTCGACCGGCTGCTGAAGGCCATTGCCGCGCAGCCGGAACGGGCCATCGGCGATATCGACCTGCTGGTCTCCGGCGAGCGCACCCGGGTGCTGCGCGACTGGAACCGCACCACCGCCGACGTCTACTCGGCGCTGGCGGAACTGACCTCGGGCACCCTCTCGGGCGAGACCACCGCCGAGGGCGAGACCGTGCGCAGCGCCTCCGGCGACGCGGGCGAGACCCTGGTCGCGCTGTTCGAGGCCCAGGCCGAGCGGACCCCCGAGGCAACCGCGGTCAGCTTCGAGGGAACGAGTCTGTCCTACGCCGAGTTCGCCGGCCGGGTGCATCAGCTGGCCCGCCAGCTCATCGAGGCCGGGGTCGGCCCGGAGAGCCTGGTGGGCTTGGGCATTCGCCGTTCGGTGGACCTGGTGGTCGCGATGTACGCGATCATCGAGGCCGGTGGCGCGTACGTGCCGCTGGACCTGGACCAGCCCGCCGATCGCATCGACTACGTGCTCGAGACCGCTCGGCCGGTGTGCGTGCTCACCACCGAGCGGGACGGATTCACCCACGCGAGCGTCCCGACCGTCGCGGTCGACACCGTCGACCTGTCGGGTTACTCCGACGCCGTGCTGACCGACGCGGATCGCAGTGCGCCGCTGCGTGCTTCGAACAGCGCCTACGTGATCTTCACCTCGGGTTCGACCGGTCGCCCGAAGGGGGTGGCGGTGCCGCACTCGGCGATCGTGAACCGCCTGGTGTGGATGCAGACCGAGTACGGCCTGACCGCCGCCGACGTGGTGCTGCAGAAGACTCCGGCCACCTTCGACGTGTCGGTGTGGGAGTTCTTCTGGCCCTTGCAGATCGGCGCGAAGCTGGTCGTGGCGAAGCCGGACGGCCACCGTGATCCGGCGTACTTGGCCGATCTCATTGCCCGCGAGGGTGTCACGGTCGCCCACTTCGTGCCGTCCATGCTGGCGGTCTTCGTCTCGGAGCTCGCGACTCGAGCCGGAGAAACCCCGGTGGTTCGCGGCACGACCCTCAGCGCCGCGAACCCGCCCGGAGCGGAGCGGAGGGCAATCAAACTCAGCCTGGTCTTCGCCTCCGGTGAGGCGCTGCCCGCGACCACCGCCCAGCAGCTGCGCCGGGTCACCGGCGCCGCCCTGCACAACCTGTACGGCCCGACCGAAGCGGCCGTCGACGTCACCTATCACCAGGTCACCGACGCCGACACCGAGACCGTGCCGATCGGCCGCCCGGTGTTCAACACCCAGGTGTACGTGCTGGATTCGCGCCTGCACCCGGTCGCGCCGGGCATGGCGGGCGAGCTCTACCTGGCCGGCGTGCAGCTGGCACGCGGCTACGTGGCGCGCCCCGACCTGTCGTCGGATCGCTTCGTGGCCAACCCGTTCACGCCGGGCAAGCGCATGTACCGGACCGGTGACCTGGTCACCTGGACCGCGGACGGCGAGCTGGAGTACATCGGCCGCACCGACTTCCAGGTCAAGCTGCGCGGTCTGCGCATCGAGCTCGGCGAGATCGAGGCCGCGCTGACCGCCCACGAGTCGGTCGCCCAGGCCGTCGTGGTGCTGCGTTCCGATGCCCGCACCGGTGACCAGCTGGTCGCGTACGTGGTTCCGGCGCAATCGGCTTCGACCGAACCGGTCGCCCTCGGCGCGGACGCCCTCGACGTGGAGGCCGTGCGTGAGCACCTGGCCGCGCAGCTGCCGTCCTACATGGTCCCCGCCGCCATCGTGGCCCTGGGCGCGTTCCCGCTCAGCGCCAACGGCAAGCTGGACCGCCGCGCACTGCCCGAGCCGGAGTTCGCCGCCCGCGAATTCCGTGCCGCCGCAACGCGTGCCGAGGAGATCGTGGCCGGCGTCTTCGCCGAGGTGCTCGGACTCGAGAACCCGGTCGGCGCGGACGACGACTTCTTCGAGCTGGGCGGCAACTCGCTGATCGCCACCCAGGTCGTGGCGCGACTGGGGGCGGCGCTCGACACCCGCATCCCCGTCCGCACCCTGTTCGACGCCCCGAGCGTGGCCGCCCTGGCCGCGCGCGTGGAAACGCAGGCGGGCACCGGTGGCCGCCGCGCGCTGGTGGCCCAGGCCCGGCCGGACGAGATCCCGCTGTCGCTGGCCCAGCAGCGCATGTGGTTCCTCAACCGCTTCGACACCGCCTCGGCCGTCAACAACATCCCGCTCGCGGTGCGCCTGACCGGCGACCTCGACGTGGACGCCCTGCTGGCCGCCGTCGGGGACGTGCTGGAGCGGCACGAGGTGCTGCGCACCGTCTACCCGGAGAACGCCGAAGGCCGTGGCGTACAGGTCATCCTGCCCGCCGACCAGGTCCGCCTGGACTCGACCGCCAATGCCGGCATCCACGGCGGCGGCACCGGGCTGGCCCCGGTCGAGGTGGCCGAGGCCGACCTGCGCGAGCGCATCGCCGAGCTGGTCCTCACCGGCTTCGACGTGACCGCCGCGGCCCCCGTGCGCGCCGGACTGTTCCGGGTCTCGGATGCCGGACAGCCCACGCACGTACTGGTTTTCGTGGTGCACCACATCTCCGGCGACGGCTGGTCGGTGCGCCCGCTGGCCCGCGACGTGATGGTCGCCTACGCGGCCCGCGCCACCGGTGAAGCGCCGCACTGGGCGCCGCTGCCTGTGCAGTACGCCGACTTCGCGCTGTGGCAGCGCGAAACCCTCGGCGACGAGGACGACGCGGACTCGCTGATCGCCCAGCAGGTCTCCTACTGGAGCCGCGAACTCGCCGGGCTGCCCGACCAGATCGACCTGCCCTCGGATCGCCCCCGCCCGGCGGTGGCGTCCAATGCCGGTGGGGTGCACGAGTTCTCGATCGACGCCGACCTCTTGGCCGGACTGAACGGCCTGGCCCGTGAGCACGGCGCCTCGCTGTTCATGGTCGTGCACGCGGCCTTCGCGGCCCTGCTGGCGCGCCTGTCCGGCGGCGACGACATCGCCATCGGCACCGCGGTCGCGGGCCGTGGCGAGCAGGTGCTCGACGACGCCATCGGCATGTTCGTCAACACCCTGGTGCTGCGCACGGCCGTCGACTCGGGGGAGAAGTTCACCGAGCTGCTGGCCCGCACCAAGGACAGCGACCTGGCCGCCTTCGGCCACGCCGACCTGCCCTTCGAGCGCCTGGTCGAGATCCTCAACCCGGCGCGCTCGCAGGCGCGGCACCCGCTGTTCCAGGTCATGCTGTCGTTCCAGAACACCGGCGCGGCGACCTTCGCCCTGCCCGGGCTGGAAGTGGCGGGCGTGCCGTTGGACGTGGTCACCGCCAAGTTCGACCTGCACCTCAACCTGCGCTCCGCCTCCCCGCGCTTCGAGCAGGCCGACGGCGACGGCATGATCGCCGAATTCGCCTACGCCACCGACATGTTCGACCCGGCCACCATCGCCGCCTTCGGCGAGCGCCTGGTGCGCATGCTGTCGGCCGTGGTCGCCGAGCCGACCGCGCTGGTCGGCGATATCGAACTGCTGGACGCGGCCGAGCGCCGCCAGGTGCTGCGCACCTGGAACGCCACCGAGTACGACGTCAAGCGCGTCGCCCTGGGCGGCAAGAAGATCGACGCCGAGGTCACGCTCGCGTCGATGTTCCAGACCCAGCTGAAGCAGACCCCCGACCTCACCGCGCTGGTGTTCGAGGGGACGAGTCTGTCCTACGGCGAGTTCGCCGCTCGCGTGCACAAGCTGGCCCGCCACCTCATCGCGGAGGGCGTCGGACCGGACACCTATGTGGCCCTGGGCATGCGCCGCTCCTTCGAGCTGCTGGTCGGCATGTACGCCGTCACCGTCGCCGGTGGCGCGTACGTGCCGCTGGACCCGGACCACCCGGCCGAGCGCAACCAGTACGTGCTCGACACCGCCCAGCCGGTATGCGTGCTCAGCACCCGCGGGGACCGGTTCGAAACCACCACGCGCACGCTGCTGATCGACGAGCTGGACCTGTCGGACTACTCCGACGCCCCGATCGCCGACGCCGACCGGATCGCCCCGCTGCGCGGCGACAATGTCGCGTACGTGATCTTCACGTCGGGTTCGACCGGCCGCCCGAAGGGCGTGGCGGTGAGCCACACGGCCATCGTCAACCGCCTGGTCTGGATGCAGACCGAGTACGGCCTGTTCGACGACGATGTCGTGCTGCAGAAGACCCCGGCCACCTTCGATGTGTCGGTGTGGGAGTTCTTCTGGCCCCTGCAGATCGGCGCGGCCCTGGTCATCGCCAAGCCGGATGGCCACCGCGATCCGGGCTACCTGGCCGACCTGATCATCGAGACCGGTGTCACCACCGCGCACTTCGTGCCGTCGATGATGTCGGTGTTCGTGGCGGAGGAGAAGGCCGCCGAATGTGTCTCGCTGCAGCAGGTCTTCGCCTCCGGTGAGGCGCTGCCCGCGCCGACCGCGCAGAAGCTGCGCGAGCTCACCGGTGCACGGCTGCACAACCTGTACGGCCCGACCGAAGCGGCCGTCGACGTCACCTACCACGAGGTGGAGGACACCGACACGCTCTCGGTGCCGATCGGCGCGCCGGTCTTCAACACCCGTGTGTACGTGCTGGATTCGCGCCTGCACCCGGTCGCCCCGGGTGTCGCGGGTGAGCTGTACCTGTCGGGCGTCCAGCTGGCGCGCGGCTACGTCGCCCGTCCGGAGCTGACCGCCGATCGCTTCGTCGCGGACCCGTTCCACGACGGCGAGCGCATGTACCGCACCGGCGACCTCGTCAAGTGGACCGGTCGCGAAGCGCGGGGAGGCGGAGCGGAGCTGGAGTACCTGGGCCGCACCGATTTCCAGGTGAAGCTGCGCGGTCTGCGCATCGAGCTCGGCGAGATCGAATCCGCGCTCACCGCCATCGATGCCATCGCCCAGTCGGTGGTCGTGGTCCGCAGCGACGAGCGGCTCGGCGAGCAGCTGGTCGGCT
Organism: Nocardia sp. NPDC051981; assembly: GCF_040680715.1. NCBI lineage: Bacteria > Bacillati > Actinomycetota > Actinomycetes > Mycobacteriales > Nocardiaceae > Nocardia > Nocardia sp. NPDC051981. The sequence goes on from NZ_JBFAXK010000008.1 coordinate 137,270, forward strand.
ATGTCATCCCGACCGCCGGCCACAGCGTCGACCTCGACGCCGTGCGCGCCGGACTCCAGGACGGCCTGCCCGGCTACATGGTTCCGACCGCCTTCGTGGTGCTGGACGCCTTCCCGCTCAATGCCTCCGGCAAGCTGGATCGCAAGCAGCTGCCCGCGCCGGTGTTCGAGGCCAAGGTCTTCCGCGCCCCGTCCACCCCGATCGAGGAGATCGTGGCGGGCACCTTCTCCGACGTGCTCGGCGTTGGACGGGTCGGCCTGGACGACGACTTCTTCGAGCTCGGCGGCAACTCGCTGATCGCCACCCAGGTCACCGCCCGCCTCGGCGCGGCCCTGGACACCCAGCTCGCGGTGCGCGATCTGTTCGAGGCGTCCACGGTCGCGGCGCTGGCCGCGCGGGTGGAACGCAATGCCGGTTCCGGGGCGCGTCCGCGCCTGATCCCCGGTGAGCGTCCCGCGCACCTGCCGCTGTCCCCGGCGCAGCAGCGCTACTGGTTCCTCAACCAGTTCGACACCAGCACGTCGGCGGTCGACAACATTCCGCTGGCGGTCCGCTTCACCGGCGCGCTGGACCTGTACGCCATGAAGCAGGCCATCGGCGATGTGATCGCCCGCCACGAGGTGCTGCGCACGGTGTACCCGCAAGCGCAGGGCGGTGGAGCGTCGGCCGAGGGGCCGCACCAGGTCGTGCTGCCCGCCTCGAAGACCGATCTGTCGCTGGTGCCGGAGGAGGTGACCGAGGGCGAACTGCTCGGCAAGGTCATCGAATTCGCCATGACCACCTTCGACGTCACCGTCGAGGTGCCGCTCGCCGTCAAGATGTTCCGCATCACGGACAGTGAGACCACCCAGCACGTGCTGGCCTTCACCGTCCACCACGTCTCCGCCGACGGCTCCTCGATGGGCCCGATGGCGCGCGACATCATGGCCGCCTACGTGGCCCGGGTGAACGGCGATGTGCCGCAGTGGGCTCCGCTGCCGGTGCAGTACGCCGATTACGCGCTGTGGCAGCGCGAGGTGCTCGGTAGCGAGGACGACGCGGAATCGCTTGCCGCCAAGCAGGTCTCGTACTGGACCCGGGCGCTGACCGGGCTGCCGGACCAGCTGGAGCTGCCGACCGACCGGCCGCGTCCCCCGGCGCAGTCGTTCCACGGCAAGGCGCTGCGCTTCGATATCGACGCCGAGCGCCACGCCAAGCTGCACGAGCTGGCGCGGGCCAACAACGCCTCGCTGTTCATGGTCGTGCACGCCGCCCTGGCGGTGCTGCTGGCCCGACTGTCCGGCACCGACGACATCGCGGTCGGCACTCCGATCGCGGGCCGCGGTGAACGCGAACTCGACGACATGATCGGCATGTTCGTGAACACCCTGGTGTTCCGGACCCAGGTCGACGGCGCCGCGAGCTTCGCCGACCTGCTCTCCGAGGTGCGCGAGCGCGACCTGGAAGCCTTCGCCAACGCCGACGTGCCGTTCGAGCGCCTGGTCGAGGTGCTCAACCCGGTCCGCTCCACCGCGCGCAACCCGCTGTTCCAGGTGGGCCTCTCGTTCCAGAACCTGGCCGAGACCGCCTTCGAGCTGCCGGGCCTGCACGTGGCCGCGGTCGAATTCGACTCGCAGCTGGCCAAGACCGACCTGCACGTCACGCTCTACGACCGGTACACCGAGGACGGCACCCCGGCCGAGATCCTCACCGAATTCGGTTACGCCACCGACCTGTTCGACGAATCGACCGTGCGGTCCTTCGCCGACCGGTTCGTGCGGGTGCTGGACGCGGTCCTGGCCGACACCACCGTCGCGGTCGGCGACCTCGACCTGCTGGACGAGGACGAGAACGCGCGAATCCTGCAGCGGTGGAACAACACCGCGCAGGACGTGGAGTCGGTCATGGACGGCGGTTCCGAGGCCACCCTGGTCTCGCTGCTCGACCGGGCGGTGTCCGACGACCCGAAGGCCGTGGCCATCGTCGCCGATTCCGCCGAGGGCACCGAGCAGCTGACCTACGCCGAACTCGACGCCCGCGTGAACCAGCTCGCCCGCGAGCTCATCGCGCGCGGCATCGGCGCGGAAGACCGGGTGGCCCTGGCCATTCGACGGTCCACCGACCTGGTGGTCGCCATGTACGCGGTCGCCAAGTCCGGTGCCGCCTACGTGCCGATCGATCCGGATCAGCCCGCCGAGCGTGTCGGCTACATCCTGGAGACGGCCGCGCCCAAGGCCGTACTCACCACGGCCGCAGTCGGTTTCGAATCCGAGCTGGCCGAGGTACTGCGCATCGACGAGCTGGACCTGTCCGGCCACTCGGCCAAGCCGATCACGGCCGCCGAGCGGGTGCGCGAGCTGACGGCCGCGAACACCGCGTACGTCATCTTCACCTCCGGTTCCACCGGCCGTCCCAAGGGTGTGGCGCTGCCGCACGGCGCGGTCGTGAACCAGTTGCTGTGGAAGGTCACCGAATTCGGCCTCGACCCGGCCGACGCGGTGCTGCTCAAGACCGCCGCCACCTTCGACCTCTCGGTCTGGGAGTTCTGGTCCGCCGCCGCCTGCGGTGGCCGCATGGTCATCGCCGCGCCGGACGGCCACAAGGACCCGGCGTACCTGAACGAGCTCATGGCCCGCGAATGGGTGACCACCCTGCACGTGGTGCCGTCCATGCTGGACGCGCTGCTCGCCGACGGGCTGCCGGATTCGCTGTGGCGCATCCTGGCCATCGGTGAGGCGCTGCCCGGCCCGCTGGCGCAGCGCGTGCTGCGGGAGCGGCCGCGCACCGAGCTGTTCAACCTGTACGGCCCGACCGAGGCCGCGGTGTCCATCACCAACCACCGGGTCACCGCCCGCGACGAGCTGTCGGTGTCCATCGGCTCGCCCGAGTGGAACTCCCAGGTGTACGTGCTGGATGCGCGCCTGCGGCCGGTGCCGGTGGGCGTCTCCGGCGAGCTGTACCTGGCCGGCGCGCAGCTGGCGCGCGGCTACCACGGCCGCCCGGACCTGACCTCCGACCGGTTCGTGGCGAACCCGTTCGCCGACAACGGTTCCCGCATGTACCGCACCGGTGACCTGGTGGCCTGGCAGGCGAACGGGGAGCTGGAGTACCGGGGCCGCACCGACTTCCAGGTGAAGATCCGCGGTTTCCGCATCGAGCTCGGCGATATCGAATCCGCGCTGCTGCGCCTGGATTCCGTCGCCTCGGCGGCCGTGGTCGCGCACACCGATCCGGTGCTCGGCGACCGCCTGGTGGCCTACATCGTCGGCAGCGACGGCGACCCCGACAAGCAGCAGCTGCAGTCGGCGCTGGCCGCCGAACTGCCGTCGTACATGATCCCGTCGGTCTTCATGCCGCTGACCGCGTTGCCGCTCAACGCCAACGGCAAGCTGGACCGTAAGGAGCTGCCGCAGCCCACCTTCGAGAAGGCGGTCTTCCGCGCCCCCGTCAGCCCGATCGAGCAGATCGTGGCGGGTGTGTTCGCCGAGGTGCTGCGTGTCGAATCCGGCCGCGTCGGCCTGGACGACGACTTCTTCGCGTGGGGCGGCAACTCGCTGCTCGCCACCCAGGTGGCCGCACGCCTCGGCGAGGCGCTCAACACCCGGGTGCCGGTGCGACTGCTGTTCGAGGCGTCCACGGTGGCCGCGCTCGCGGCCCGCGTGGAACGCGACGCCGGCGCCGGCGGCCGCAAGGCGCTCACCGCCGGACCGCGGCCGGACAACATTCCGCTGTCACTGGCCCAGCAGCGCATGTGGTTCCTCAACCGCTTCGACACCGCCTCGGCCGCCTACAACGTGCCGGTCGCGGTGCGGCTGTCGGGCCTGCTGGACGAGGACGCGCTGCGTGCCGCCATCGCGGATGTGGTTGCCCGCCACGAGATCCTGCGGACCATCTACCCGCAGACCGAGGACGGGCCGGTGCAGGTCATCCTGCCGCCGGCGCAGGCCGTGCCGGAGCTCGAGGTGCGTACCGTCACCGCCGATGAGGTGGTGGGCGCGGTGGTCGAACTGACCTCCACCGCCTTCGACGTGACCGTCGAGGTGCCCATCAAGGTGGCGCTGTTCAAGATCGAGGGCGAGGTCCAGGCTCCGGCCGCCGAGTCCGGTGCCGCGACGCGCGGGCCGTCGGAGGCCGCGGCGCACGCGGCGGCCTACACCTTCGACTTCGCCGATATCGAGCCCACCGGCCAGTTCCCGGTCGTGAACCCGGGCGGCCCCGCGCCCGCGGAATACGTGCTGGCCCTGGTGATCCACCACATCTCCGGTGACGGTTCCTCGGTGGCCCCGCTGACCCGCGACCTGATGACCGCCTACGCGGCGCGCTCCATCAAGCAGAAGCCGGGCTGGACCCCGATGGCGGTGCAGTACGCGGACTACTCCATCTGGCAGCGCGAACTGCTGGGCAGTGAGGACGATCCGGAATCGCTGGCGTCGAAGCAGGTCGCCTACTGGGCGCAGGCGCTCGCCGGCCTGCCGGATCAGCTGGACCTCCCGGCCGACCGGCCGCGTCCGGCGGTGCAGACCTTCGCGGGCGGCAAGATCGACATCCGCATCGACGCCGAATTGCACGCGGCGCTGGTCGAATTGGCCCGCGCCGAGGGCGCGACGCTGTTCATGGTCGTGCACACCGCGCTCGCGGTACTGCTGTCGCGCCTGTCGGGCTCCGACGACATCGCCATCGGCACCCCGATGGCCGGTCGTGGCGAGGCCGTCCTGGACGACCTCATCGGTATGTTCGTCAACACCCTGGTGTTCCGCACGCGGGTCGACGGCGGGCAGCCGTTCGTCGAGCTGCTGGCGCGCCAGCGTGAGACCGACATCCAGGCCTACGCCAATGCCGACGTGCCGTTCGAGCGCCTGGTCGAGGTGCTCAATCCGGCCCGCTCGACCGCGCGGCACCCGCTGTTCCAGGTGGGTCTGTCCTTCCAGAACCTGACCCGCTCCACCCTGGAGCTGCCGGGCCTGAGCGTGTCCGGCCTGGACGTCGACACCGAGCTGTCGCAGTTCGACCTGCACCTCATCGTCTCCGACATCTACGGCGAAGACGGCGCGGCCCAGGGCATCACCGGCATCCTGACCTACGCCACCGATATCTTCGACCGGGACACCGTGCACGGCTTCGCGGATCGGTTCGTGCACCTGTTGCGCGAGATCGTGAGCGCACCCCGCACCGTGGTCGGCGAGATCGAGCTGCTGGCCGGGGCCGAGCGGACCGAGATCCTGGAGCGGCGCAATGCCACCGCGCACCAGGTGGATTCGGCCGCGACGCTGGTGTCCATGCTCGATGCGACGGTGGCGGCCAAGCCGACCGCCATCGCGCTCATCGGACCGGACAGCGAGACCCTGACATACGCCGAACTCGGCGCCCGGGTCAATGGCCTTGCCCGCCACCTGATCTCGCTGGGCGTGGGCCCGGAGGCGCGGGTCGCGCTGGCGCTGCGGCGCTCCGTCGACCTGGTCGTGGCCATGTACGCGGTCGCGGTCGCCGGTGGCGCGTACGTGCCGGTGGACCCGGACCAGCCGGCCGAGCGGACCGGGTACATCCTGGAAACCGCCGCGCCGGTGTGCGTGCTGACCAATGCCGCGGCCGAGTTCACGACCGATATCGCGCCGCTGGTGCGGCTGGACGAGCTCACGCTGTCCGGCGCGAACCCCGGCCCGGTCACCGATGCCGAGCGGGTCGCCCCGCTGCGGCCCGAGCACACCGCCTACGTCATCTTCACCTCCGGTTCCACCGGTCGCCCGAAGGGCGTGGCGCTGCCGCACGCGGCCATCGCCAACCAGTTGCAGTGGAAGAGCGCGGAATTCGAGCTCGGCGCGGACGACGCGGTGCTGCTCAAGACCGCCGCCACCTTCGACCTGTCGGTCTGGGAGTTCTGGTCCGCCGTCGTGTCCGGTGGCCGCCTGGTGATCGCCGCGGCCGACGGCCACCGGGATCCGGCGTACCTCAACGAGCTGATGGCGCGCGAGCGGGTCACCACCCTGCACGTGGTGCCGTCCATGCTGGACGCGCTGCTCACCGCGGCCGAAGGAACGCTGAACGATTCGCTGCGGCGGGTCCTCGCCATCGGTGAGGCGCTGCCCGCGACAGTGGCGCAGCGCTTCCGTGCGTTGAACCGGCAAACTCGACTGTTCAACCTGTACGGCCCGACCGAGGCCGCGGTGTCCATCACCAGCCACCGGGTCACCGATGCCGACCAGGGTTCGGTGTCCATCGGTGCGCCGGAATGGAATTCGCGGGTCTACGTGCTCGACGCACGCCTGAACCCGGTGCCCGACGGCGTCTCGGGCGAGCTCTACCTCGCCGGTGCGCAGCTGGCCCGCGGTTACTTCGCGCGTCCGGATCTGACCGCGGATCGTTTCGTGGCCGACCCGTTCGCGACCGGCGAGCGCATGTACCGCACCGGTGACCTCGTCGCCTGGTCCGGCAACGGCGAGCTGGAGTACCGGGGCCGCACCGACTTCCAGGTGAAGATCCGTGGTTTCCGTATCGAGCTCGGCGAGATCGAGGCGGCGCTGCTGGCGCTGCCGGAGATCGCCCAGACCGCGGTGCTGGCCAAGCAGGACGCCAAGACGGGTGACCGCCTGGTGGCCTACCTGGTGCCGTCGGGCTCGGGTGTCGATGTGCCGCTGGTGAAGTCGGCACTGTCGGCGGCGCTGCCGTCGTACATGGTGCCGTCGGCCTTCGTGGTGCTGGATGCCCTGCCGCTCAATGTGAACGGCAAACTGGACCGGAAGGCGCTGCCGGAGCCCGAGTTCGAGACCACCGCCTTCCGGGCGCCGTCCACCCCGATCGAGGAGATCGTGGCGGGCGTCATCGCGGAGGTCCTCGGCGCCGAGCGCGTGGGCGCGGACGACGACTTCTTCGCCCTCGGCGGCAACTCGCTGCTCGCCACCCAGGTCGCCGCGCGCATCGGCGCGGCCCTGGACGCGCGGGTGCCGGTGCGCGCCGTGTTCGAGGCCTCGACCGTCGCCGGGCTGGCCGCCAAGGTCGAGCAGCACGCCGGCGCGGGAGATCGCAAGGCGCTCACGGCCGCACCGCGGCCCGATACTGTGCCGCTGTCGCTGGCACAGCAGCGCATGTGGTTCCTCAACCAGTTCGACACCGCGTCGGCCGCGTACAACGTCCCCGTGGCGGTGCGCCTGACCGGTGCGCTGGATGTGGAGGCGCTGCAGCAGGCCGTCGCCGACGTGATCGGCCGCCACGAGACGCTGCGCACCGTCTACCCGCAGGTGGACGGCGCGGCCGCGCAGGTGATCGTGCCGGCGGCCCAGGCGGTTCCGGATCTGACGCCGGTCGTCGTCTCGGCCGAGTCGGTGACCGAGCGGATCGCCGCGCTGGTCACCACCGGCTTCGACGTGACCGCGGAAGTGCCGTTGCACGCCAAGCTGTTCCGCGTCGACGGTGCCGAAACGGAGTCCATTGACGGCACCGCCGCCGTCGAGCATGTTCTGGTCTTCGTCACCCACCACATCGCCGCCGACGGCTGGTCCATGGGCCCGCTCACCCGCGACGTCATGGTGGCCTATGCCGCCCGGGCCGCCGGTGTCGCGCCCGGCTGGGCGCCGCTGCCGGTGCAGTACGCGGACTTCTCGATCTGGCAGCGCGAGGTGCTCGGCTCCGAGGACGACGCGACCAGCCTGATCGCCGCGCAGGCCGAATTCTGGCGCACCGCACTGGCGGATCTGCCCGACGAGCTGAACCTGCCCTCGGATCGCCCGCGCCCCACCGCGCAGTCCTTCCGCGGCGGCCGGGTGCTGTTCCCGATCGGCAAGGACCTGCACCGCGGACTCCAGCAGATCGCGCGCACCAACAACGCGACCATGTTCATGGTCGTGCACACCGCCCTCGCGGTGTTCCTGGCGCGCCTGTCCGGCACCTCCGACATCGCCATCGGCGCGCCCATCGCGGGCCGCGGCGAGGCCGAGCTGGACAACCTGATCGGCATGTTCGTCAACACCCTGGTGCTGCGCACCGAGGTGAGCGGACAGGCCGGCTTCACCGAGCTGCTGGCCAAGGCCAAGGACAGTGACCTGCAGGCGTTCGCGCACGCGGACATTCCGTTCGAGCGGCTCGTCGAGCTGCTCAACCCGGAGCGGTCCACCGCACGGCACCCGCTGTTCCAGGTGGCGCTGTCGTTCGAGAACCTGCCCGACAGCTCCTTCGAGCTGCCCGCGCTGCGGGCCGCGGCGGTCGACTTCGAGAACGAGATCGCCAAGTTCGACCTCATGCTCACCCTGACCGAGGCTCCGGCCGACGCGGACGCGGGCATGTACGCCGAATTCGGTTACGCCCGTGACCTGTTCGACCAGGCGACGGTGGAGGGCTTCGCGGAGCGGTTCCTCCGCCTGCTCGGCGAGATCATCGCCGCGCCGCGCACCGCGGTCGGCGACCTGGAGATCCTGGCCGCCGACGAGCGCGCCGACCTGATCTCCCGCACGGGCGGTCCGGCCATCGAGCCGCGCGTGCTGCCCGAGCTGCTGGCCGAGGCCGTCGCCAACAACCCGGTCGGCGAGGCGGTCGTGTTCCAGGGCCAGGCCCTGGGCTACGCCGAACTCGACGCGGCCTCCTCACGCCTGGCGCGTGTGCTCATCGAGCGCGGCGCCGGACCGGAAACCCGTGTCGCCGTGGCCATCCGGCGTTCCTTCGAATCGGTGCTGGCCATCTGGGCCGTCGCCAAGTCGGGTGCGGCCTTCGTGCCGGTCGATCCGTCCTACCCGGCGGACCGCATCGCGCACATGGTCAACGACTCCGGCGCCGTGCTCGGCCTCACGGTCGACGCCGAGCTCGAGGGGCTGCCGCCGGTCAAGAGCCTGGCGGGCTGGATCTCGCTCGACGATCCCATGGTGCAGGCCGAGATCGCCTCGCACTTCGCCGAACCCGTCACCGACGCGGAGCGGTGGGCGCCGGTCCGGCCGGACCACGTGGCCTACGTGATCTACACGTCGGGTACCACGGGCATGCCGAAGGGCGTCGTGGTGACGCACTCCGGTCTCGCCAACTTCGCGACCGAGCAGATCGTGCGCTACCACCTCGACTCCGGTTCGCGGGCACTGCATTTCGCCTCGCCGTCGTTCGACGCGTCGGTGCTGGAGTACCTGCTCGCCATCGGCGCGGGCGGCACCCTCGTGGTGGTCCCGCCGGGCGTCTACGGCGGCGAGGAACTGGCCGAACTGATCAAGCGCGAGCGGGCCACGCACGCCTTCATCACCCCGGCCGCGCTCGCCACTCTCGACCCGAAGGGGCTGGACTCGCTGCGGGTGCTGGTCGCCGGTGGTGAGGCCGTGCCGGCCGATCTGGTCGAGAAGTGGGCGATTCCGTTGGAGAACCGCACGATTCGTGCGTTCCACAACGGCTACGGCCCCACCGAGACCACGATCATGACCAACATCAGCGATGCGCTGGTGCCGGGCGATCTGGTCACCATCGGCGGTCCGATCCGCGGTATGCAGGCCCTGATCCTGGACGTGCGCCTGCGTCCGGTGCCGGTGGGCGTCGCGGGTGAGCTGTACCTGTCGGGTATCCAGCTCTCGCGTGGCTACCACGACCGCCCGGGCCTGTCGGCCGAGCGGTTCGTCGCCAACCCGTTCGTGGCGGGCGAGCGCATGTACCGCTCCGGTGACGTGGTCCGCTGGACCCCCACCGGCGAGGTGGAATACGTGGGCCGCAACGACTTCCAGGTGAAGGTGCGCGGCTTCCGCATCGAGCTCGGTGAGATCGACGCCGCGCTGGCCTCGCACGAGACGGTCGACTTCGCGGTCACGGTCGGTCACAGGACCGAGGCCGGGGCCACCATCCTTGCGGCCTACGTGCTGCCGGTGGCGGGCCGGACCATCGACATCCCGGCGCTGACCGAGCATGTCGCGGGCCGTCTGCCGGAATACATGGTGCCGACGGCCATCACGATCCTGGACGCCATCCCGCTGACCCCGGTCGGCAAGCTGGATCGCCGGGCGCTGCCCGAGCCGGTGTTCACCGCGCGCGACTTCCGCGCGCCGGTCACCGAACTGGAAGCGACCATTGCCGAGGTCTTCGCCGACGTGCTCGGCGTCGAGCAGGTGGGTGCGGACGATTCGTTCTTCGCGCTCGGCGGCGACTCGATCCTGTCCATCCAGCTGGTCTCGCGGGCCAAGGCGCGCGGCATCGTGTTCTCGCCGCGCGACGTGTTCGAGAAGCGGACCGTCGCCGGACTGGCCGAGGTCGCCATGCTGGGCGGGGACACCGCGCAGCAGAAGCTGGCGGAACTGCCGGGCGGCGGGGTCGGCGACATTCCGCTGACGCCGATCATGCACGCGATCCTGTCGAGTGGGTCGTCCTACGAACGGTTCTCGCAGACCATGCCGCTGCGACTGCCGGACGGCATCACCCGGACGGTGCTGGTCGGGGCCATCGGCGCGCTGTTCGACCACCACGATGCGCTGCGGTCGCGACTGCGCGGAAACGCTTCGGAGGGCTTCGAATTCGAGGCGCTGCCGCGCGGGGCCGTCGACGTCGACGCGCTGGTGCACCGGGTCGAGCTGGCCGCGGACATCTCCGACGAGGAGCTGACCCGGGTCGGCAGCATCGAATTCGATGCGGCGCTGGGCCGTCTGGATCCGGCGAATGCCGCCATGGTGCAGTTCGTCTGGTTCGCCTTCGCCCCCGAGGGTTCCGACGAGGCACGCGTCCGCCGGGACGTGCTGCTCATCGTCGCGCACCACATGGTGGTCGACGGCGTCTCCTGGCGCATCCTGATTCCGGACCTGGGCCTGGCCTGGTCGCAGGTGGCGTTCGAGCAGCCGCTGGCGCTGCCCGAGACCGGCACCTCCATGCGGCGCTGGGCGCACGCCCTGGCCGAGGAGTCGCGCAGCGAGGCGCGGGTCGCGGAACTGCCGTTCTGGCAGCGGGTTACCGAGACACCGGATCCGCTGCTCGGGTCGCGGGCGTTCGACCCGAAGGTCGACACCTTCGCCACCGTCGAGCGGATCGAGGTCACGGTGCCGACATCGGTCACCGAGGCCGTGCTCACCGCCGTCCCGGGCCTGTACCGGGGTGGCGTCAACGACGGTCTGCTGTCGGCGCTGGCCCTGGCGGTCGCGCGCTGGCGCGGGGAGACCACCGGCGGCTCGGCGCTGATCAAGCTCGAGGGCCACGGCCGTGAAGAGGACATCGTTCCGGGCGCGGATCTTTCGCGCACGGTCGGCTGGTTCACCGCCGCCTTCCCGGTGCGACTGGACCTGAACGACGCCGATCTCGCCGATGCCTTCGAGGGCGGAAACGCCCTGGGCGACATCGTGAAATCGGTCAAGGAACAGCTGCTGGCACTGCCCGACAAGGGTCTGGGCTGGGGTCTGCTGCGCTACCTCAACCCCGAAACCGCCACGCAGCTGCGCGATGTCGGCCAGATCAGCTTCAACTACCTGGGCCGGATGTCCGCGGGCGAGGTGCCCGAGGGCATGGCCGAACTGGGCTGGGTGCCGGTCGACGACCTGGGCCGCCTCGACGGCGACATGGACGCCGACATGCCCGCCAACGCCACCCTCGACATCAACGCCATCGTCACCGACGGCGCCGACGGCCCGCAGCTGGGCGCGGCCTTCTCCTACCCGAGTGGGCTGCTCGAGCGCGAACGGGTACAGGAGTTCGCCGATCTGTTCGTGGCGGCGCTGACCGCGCTGGCCGCGCACGCCGAGCGGCCGGAGGCGGGCGGCTTCACGCCGTCCGACCTGCCGCTGGTGCGGGTGGAGCAGTCCGACATCGAGGTGTGGGAGCGGACGTACCCGGCGCTGTCCGACGTGTGGCCGCTCTCGCCGCTGCAGTCGGGTCTGCTGTTCCACGCGCTGCTCACCCAGAACACGGTGGACGTCTACACCATTCAGACCGTGCTCGACCTGAGCGGTGTGGTGGACGTGGATCGGCTGAAGGTGGCCGCGCAGGCCATCCTGGACCGGTACCCGAGCCTGCGGACCGCGTTCGTCACCGACGCCGACGGCCAGGCCCACCAGGTGGTGCTGGACCGGGTCGAGGCGCCGTTCACCGTCACCGATCTCACGGATCTGCCGGAGGCCGAACGCAATCCGCGCATGCGGGAGATGATCGAGGCCGATCGCGCCGATCACTTCGATCTGTCCGCGCCGCCGCTCATGCGGTTCACCGTGTTCCGGATCAGCGACGATCTGGTGCACCTGGTCATCACCACCCACCACATCCTGGTGGACGGCTGGTCCATGCCGCTGCTCATGCAGGACCTGCTGGTGCTGTACGCGGTGCGCGGTGACATGTCGGTGCTGCCGCGGGTGCCGTCGTTCCGGAACTACCTGGCCTGGCTGGCCGGACGGAACCGGGACGAGTCGATCGAGGCGTGGAAGCGCGCCCTGGCCGGCGTCAGCGAGCCCACCCAGCTCGCACCCGCCGCGACCCGGGACGAGAACTACGAAATCGGCCGCTACACACTGGATATCGACGCCGACCGCACCCGCGCGCTCACCAAGCGCGCCGGGGAACTCGATGTCACGCTGAACACGCTGATCCAGACCTCCTGGGCGGTGCTGATCGGCCGCCTCACCGGGCGCGGTGACGTGGTGTTCGGCGCGACCGTCTCCGGCCGCCCCGGCGACCTGCCGGGCGTCGAATCCATGGTGGGTCTGTTCATCAACACGGTGCCGGTGCGCATCCGCGTCGATGACCGCCTGACCATCGGCGGGCTGCTCCAGCGGGTCCAGCACGATCAGGCCGACCTGCTCGAACACCACCACATCGGGCTCACCGAAATCCAGCAGTTGGCCGGTGCCGGAGCGGAATTCGACACCATCATGGCGTTCGAGTCCTACCCGGTGGACAAGGACGCCATCGCCGCGGCCAGCTCCATCGACGGCATGTCCGTCAGCGGTGTGGGCATCAACGACAACACCCACTACCCGATGAGCCTGGTCATCATGGCGGGCGAGACCATCGACATCTCCATGCGCTACCTGGGCAGCCGGTTCACCGCGGACGAGGTCGCCATCCTCGCCGCGCGCTTCAACCGCATCCTGGACGCGCTGGTCGGAAACGCCGAGGGCCTGGTCGGTGACATCGACATCCTCGATGTCACCGAGCGCGCCCGCATCCTCGCCGAAAGCGCCGTCACCCCCGCCGATTCCGCGGCGGACGCGGCGCGCGTCGGCACCGCGACCGTGGCCAATGTGCTGGCCGAGGTCGTCGAAGAGGACCCGCAGGCGCCCGCCCTGCTGTCCGGCGGCCAGGAGATCGCGTACGCCGTCCTGGACCGCCGCAGCTCCCAGCTGGCGCGCCTGCTCATCGAGCGCGGTGCGGGCCCCGGCGACGTCGTCGCCGTGGCTCTCCCGCACACGGTGGACGCGGTGGTCGCGGTCTGGGCCATCCACAAGGCCGGTGCCGCGGTGCTCTTCGCCGACGGCCTCTCCTTCGGCGACATCCTCGCCGCCGGAGCCGGTTTCGGCATCGCCCAGGAACCGGCCGCCAGCTCGATCCGCTGGCTGGTCCCGTCGGACCCGAAGGTCCAGTCCGACCTGGCCACGCGCCCCGCGCACCCGGTCTCCTACACCGATCGCGTCCGCCCGCTGTCCGAATCCGACCCCGCCTTCGTCTACCGCGACGCCGACACCTGGGCCACCCTCACCCAGTCCGAGGCCCTCGACCGCGCAGCCACCCTGCGCGCCGACAACGACGTCGACTACGAGTCCACGACGTACACCACCGCCTCCACCGACCAACCCGCGATCGACGAATTCCTGGCCTCCGCCACCGCAGGCGCCCTCTCCGTCCTCCCCACCGGCAATATCCCCGCCGACCTGGAAGACGGCGAAGTCACCCACTGGTTCACAACCCCGGGCGACCCGAGAGACGAAGCAGGCGAAGACATCCGCCTCATCGACTGACTCCCGCCCCGCCGGTGACGAACACCCTGTTCGCCACCGGCGGCAAGCGACTACTCGTTGAGCAACCTCAGCCGGGTCGATGTGGACGTGCGCTGCCGCATGCGGTGACCATGCTCCTCACCGAGAATGCCGGGCGGCCAGCAGATGGCTGGGGCGATTGTCGAGCCCTGTGGGTACGGTCGGGGTGGTGGAGAGTGAGAGCGTCGCGGCGGCGGATGCTGGGGACGAGGCGGCGTTCGCGGGGTTGGCTGAGCGTCACCGCTGGGAGTTGCGCGTGCACTGCTATCGGATGCTGGGCTCGTTCGACGAGGCCGAGGACTTGGCGCAGGAGACGTTGCTGCGGGCATGGCGCTATCGAGGAAGTTTCCAGGGCCGCTCCACATTTCGGGCGTGGCTGTATCGGATCGCGACGAATGTGTGCCTGGACTTCCTCGACCGGCACCCGCGGCAGCCGGCGGCGGGCGAGGCGGGCGGACCGGCGGAGGTGGGATGGTTGCAGCCGTTTCCGGATCGGTTGCTGGAGCCGGTGGCCGACCCGGAGGCGGAGCCGGAGGCCGTGGTGGTCGCGCGGGAGACCATCGAGCTGGCGTTCCTGGTCGCGATCCAGCACTTGCCGGCTCGGCAGCGGGCGGTGTTGATCCTGCGAGACGTGCTCGGCTGGTCAGCGGCGGAGACCGGTGAGTTGCTGGGCATGAGCGTGGCCGCGGTGAAGAGCGCGTTGCAGCGGGCACGACCTGTGCTGAGGACGCATCTGCCGCAACGCGGCTCCGGGCAGACTATGGTCCCGACTGCGCAAGAGCGGGAGCTGCTGCGGCGTTTCATGACCGCCCACGAGCGCGCCGATATCGCGGCGTTCGCGCAGTTGTTGAGCGCGGATGTGCGGCTGTCCATGCCGCCGTTGCCGTACTCCTTCGTCGGCCGTTCGGAGGTCGCCGCGTTCGCCGAGAACGCGTTGGGGCCGGGCTCGACGTTGCACGAGGGGCAGTGGCGGGGCGTGCCGGTTCGGGCGAACCGGCAGCCGGCCATGGCCGGTTACCTCTGCCGACCGGATGAGCAGGTCTACCGGGCACAGGTGCTCAACGTGGTGCGTGTCGAGGACGGGCAGATCGTCGAGATCACCGCGTTCGGGCCCGAGGTGTTCGCCGCGTTCGGTCTGCCTGCGGCCCTGCCCTGATTCGGCTCCGATTCCTTTTTCGCGCACTGCCGGTCTCACAGGGGAACGACCGCGACCGGCGTGGTCGATGACCCCGAGGAGCTGGGTGTACACATGTTGACGCACGAGGAAATGGCGGCACTGCCGCAGGGCGATGTCCGCCTGCTGGACAGCGACATCGCACAGGACCTGCTGACCTCGACCGAGCTGGCACGCGTGGCGTATGTGGCCGCCGACGGCACCCCACGCGTGTTTCCGATGCTGTTCCACTGGACCGGGCACGAAGTAGTCCTGTCCACCTTCGTCCCCGCACGCAAGATCGAGGCACTGCGAACCAGACCCGACGTGGCGATCACGATCGACGCCGCCGAAACAACACCGCGGGTACTACTGCTGCGTGGTCGTGCGCAGGTCACCGTGATCGACGGGATCGTGCCGGAGTACACGCTGGCCCTCCGCCGCTACGGAGGTGAGGAGCAAGCCGCGGCCCAGGTCGCGGCCGTCGACGTCCCCGGGGTACGGATGGCCCGGATCGCGGTGCGGCCGGACTGGGTGGGGGTGCTGGACTTCCAGGCCCGGTTCCCTGGTGGCTCCACAGCGGCCGAGTTCACGCAGCGGGGGCAGGCGTGACCGAGTACGTGTTCATCCCGGGGGCTGGGTCGGATTCCTGGTACTGGCACCGGCTCGCGAGCGAGCTACGGTCCCGCGGCCACCGCGTGGCCACTCCCGACCTGCCCTGCGACGACGACGCGGCCGGGCTGCCCGAGTATGCCGAAACCGTGGCCGCTGCCATCAGCGATCACACCGACACCGTGCTGGTTGCCCACTCCTTCGGTGGGTTCACCGCACCGCTGGTCTGCCGCCGCGTTCCGGTCCGGCGACTGGTGCTGTTGTCCGCGATGATCCCGCGGCCTGGAGAAGCCCCCGGTGAGTGGTGGGCCAATACCGGTTACGAGCACGCCCGCCATCGGCAGGACGAACGCGACGGCCGACACCCCGACGACGAGGATGCTCTGTTCTTCCACGATGTCCCGCCCGAGCTGGCAGCCCAGGCCCGGGAACACAGCCGCCGGCAATCCGCCACCCCGTTCACCGAACCCTGGCCCCTGCCCACGTGGCCGGCGACACCGACGACCTTCCTGCTCTGCCGTCATGACCGCTTCCTGCCCGCCGCGTTCATGCGCCGTATCGTCGCCGAACGCCTCGGCGTCGTCCCCAACGAGATCGACGGCGGCCACATGATCCCGCTCGCCCGCCCTCGCCAACTCGCAGATCAACTGGAGGCATGTACCCCCACGAACTCGACACCACTGTGAACATCACAGGGTGCGATCGAGATCCTCGACGTCCCAATTGACCCGTCTCCTGTTGCCGGCCGGACACTTTCGTGTCCGGCCGGCACATCGTTATCCGCATCGACCAGCGATCGGTACCCCACATCGGCAGCAGCGGATGCCTCTGGTCCGCCCTCAGTCTCGCCGCCAGATGGTTTGTGTACCAAGCCCTCGTGCCACCGCTCAGTGCCACCGGCGTCCCCGACGTCGAATCCGTGCGGCCGTTGATCGATCCGGGCCCGGTGACCAACGCCATGACCGAACTGGTGCACGTCTACTGCACGCCTGCCCAGCGACGGACAGCACGATCACGCATCCGCGCCCACCGCACATCCAAGCCCATCGCATTCAGGGGTGTATTGGGTCGCTGGTGGCGGTGGGCGGGCCTGGGGTTGTGGAGGCGAGGAGTTCGCGCCAGCGGTGGAGGATGAGGGTGGTGTACGTGTCGGCGGGGATGGTGTAGGCGCCGAGTGCGTAGCCATCGTTGGCTTCTATCAGGGCTGTTTGGCCGGTGGTGAGGACGCCGAAGTCGATGGCGTAGGCGGCGGGGGCGGTGCCGCTGCGGTGGTAGGTCGCGATGGCGGATTCGATCACCGTCGTGTCCGCGCGGATTGTGGGGTCGCCGTCGTAGTGGTCGATCGACACGACTTGTCGGTCGACGACGTAGACGCGGAATTCGGAAAGCCAGCAGACGCGTTCCGAACACCACACCCGCTGGCGGCGACTGGTTCTGCCGAGAGCTGCGATGTCTCGTTCGGAGTAGCAGACCGTGCCGGTGAAGCTCTTGCGTCGCTCGGCGGGTTTGACGAAAGTCGGTGGGATGGAACCGTTTTCCAGTTCGCGCTCGAGATCGCCCAGGGTGGTGGTCCAGACTTTCCGGTGCAGGAAATCGTGCAGGCACTTCGGATAGTCATCCGAATCCGGTACGGGAATTCCCAGTTGGCGCATGGCTCCGTGCATCGCGTCCATGTCGCCGGCGATGAAGGTGTCGGGGCCCAGGGGGAGCTCTCGGCGATGGATGCGCTTGATCGTATAGAAGCGAATCGGGATGCCGCGCTGCCGAAGTCCTTGCGCCAGCAGGCTCTCCTCGTGGCGCATCGGGCCATTGCCGGAGTACTGAAGGAACGCGGTGGTGATCATGGTGGTCACCATCTTGCACGGCTGACCTCCGGGTGGTGCTCAGCCGCGCAGGGGAGGTGGGTCAGGCCTGTGGGTCTTCGATTCGGGTGCCTTTGATGAGCCAGGTGGGGCCGGTGGCGAAGGAGTTGATGATGTCGAAGAAGCGGGCGAAGTGGGGGCCCTTGGCGTGGAGGTTGAAGGCGGCCTCGTCGTCGTAGGCCTCGTTGAGGTAGAAGCGGTTGGGGTTGTCGGCGTCGGCGATCAGTTCGAAGCGGCGGGTGCCGGGTTCGTCGGCGGCGGAGTCGCGGCCGTCTTCCAGGGCGGCGGCGATGAACTCGTCGCGGCGGTCGGCGGGGACGTCGAAGCTTACGGCGATGTGGTACATGGGATTTCGTCCTCTGCGGGTGGTCGGGATGCGGTGACGAATCAATACTGCGGCGGCGGGGCTCGCCGACCCAGTGCCGAGCCGAGCCTAGGCGTCGGATGCCTACCCAGTGGGCGGTCGTGGGTCGGTGCGGCGCGGGGAATAACGAATTGTCGTGACGTGGAAGGCCCCTCTTTATCGGAAAACTCGATGTCATGAGCGACACCGGCATCCGCCCCTTCCGCATCGACATCCCGCAGGCCGACCTCGACGACCTGAACCAGCGCCTGACTCGTACCCGGTGGATCGACGAGGTCCCGGGCACGGGCTGGGAACGCGGCGTCCCCACCTCCTACCTGCGTGAACTCGCCGGCTACTGGGTCGAGAAGTTCGACTGGCGGGCCATCGAAGCCACGCTGAACGCCCACCCGCAGTTCGCCACCACCATCGACGGGCAGCACCTGCACTTCCTGCACATCCGCTCCGAACGGGACGACGCGACCCCGCTGCTGCTCATCCACGGCTGGCCCGGCACCCCCGCCGACTTCCTGGACATGATCGGCCCGCTGACCGATCCGGTCGCCCACGGCGAGGCCGACGCCCCGGCCTTCCACCTCGTCATCCCGACCCTGCCGGGGCACGGCTTCTCCGGTCCGCTGACCGAAACCGGTTGGGACGACGGGAAAGTCGCTGCGGCGCTGGCCGAGCTCATGACCCGGCTCGGGTATGAGCGGTTCGGGGTGCACGGCGGCGACCATGGCGCATTCGTGGCGCCGCGCGTGGCCCGCGATTTCAGCGACCGCGTGATCGGGGTGCACGTCAACGCGCTGGTCACTTTTCCCACGGGCGACCCGGCCGACATGGCCGCGCTCACCGAGGCGGAGCGGCAGCAGTTGGCGGCGATGAAGCAGTTCCAGGACGACGGCTCCGCCTACATGAACCTGGCCGGGTCGCGACCGAACACGATCGCGCAGCTGCTGGCGGATTCGCCTGCGGGACAGCTGGGTTGGATCGTGGAGAAGTACAAGGAGTGGACCGACGCCGGCCACGAGCTGCCCGAGGACGCGATCGATCGGGACAAGATCCTGACCACCGTGGCGATCTACTGGCTCACCGACACCGCTCGCAGCGTCGCCAACTACTACTACGAACGCTTCCACGACTACACGATGTCCGCCCCGAAGCCGAAGGGCACGGTCCCGACCGGTGTCGCGGTGTTCACCACCGCGGACTTCGCCATCCGCCGCTACGCGGAGAAGGCCCACAACATCGTGCACTGGTCGGAGTTCTACTCCGGCGGCCACTTCCCCGCCCTGGAAGTCCCCGACCTGCTCACCGGCGACATCCGCGAATTCTTCACCACCCTCACCCGCTGAACCCTGGGCTCGACGCACTCTGCGCCGGGCCTCGCGAGGTGTCAAGGGTTTTCGAGGCCGCCCCGGGGAACGACCCAGCGGTGGTCGAGGTCGATGACGGAGGCGATCGCCTCGAAGTCCGCGTCGTAGTGGATCAGGACGAGTCGGTGCTGGCTTGCAAGGACGGCGGTCAAGAGGTCAGGCATGCCGACCGCGCGATGGCGGCCGGTGCGGGCCACTCGCTGGATGGTGAACGCGCACTGCCAATGTTCGTCGTCGGTCGGGAGGTACTCGTAGGCGATACGTCGACGGGACTTGATCTGTTCGTACTGGTGGGGGTCCTGGCGCTGAACAGAGCCTCGGCTTCCAGTGTGGCGCAGGTGGCTGCCAGGCCGTGCTCGATCAGCGGCTCGAGCTCGCGTGCTACGGCGGGATGCCTCATCCGGGCCTATATCGACGGCGTTGGCGAATATATATTCGCGCGCTTCGTTGCGTAGGCGAGTGCTGCGGCGATGACTCTTTGAACAGCGGGCTCGTACGTATCGTGGGCAATGGTGCCGCCCGAGCGCTTCAAGGAGGGGAAATGACTACCAACGGGCAACTGGCGTTGGAGCTGGACGGGCTCTACAAGAAGTTCGGCGGGCCCTGGGTGGTCGAGGGGGTGAGCCTGGCAGTGCCGCCCGGGTCGTTCTTCGGGCTGGTGGGGCCGAACGGGGCGGGGAAGACGACGACGCTGTCGATGGCGGTGGGTTTGTTGCGGCCGGATCATGGGGCGGCCCGGATCTTCGGACATGAGGTGTGGGCGGATCCGGTGCGGGCGAAGACCGTGGTGGGGGTGCTGCCGGATGGATTGGCGTTGCCGGAGCGGCTCACCGGGCGGGAGCTGTTGAACTTCACCGGGTTGCTGCGCGGGATGGACAAGGCGACCGTGGTCGGGGCGGGCGGACGAGCTGCTGCACGTGCTCGAGCTGGACGGCGCGGAAAACACTGTGGTGGTTGATTATTCGGCGGGTATGCGGAAGAAGATCGGCCTCGCCACCGCTCTGCTGCACGCACCGAAACTGCTGGTGCTGGATGAGCCGTTCGAGGCGGTGGATCCGGTGTCGGCGGGAACCATTCGAACGATTCTGCAGCGGTTCGTGGCCGCGGGCGGATCGGTGGTGCTGTCGAGTCATGTGATGGCACTGGTGGAATCCATCTGCGACCGGGTCGCCGTGATCAACCGGGGACGGGTGGTGGCGGGCGGGACGCTCACCGAGGTGCGCGGCGAGGGCACCCTGGAGGAGGCCTTCGTGCGGCTGGTGGGCGGACGCGTGGGCGGCGAGGAGGGGCTGTCGTGGTTGGCGTCCTGATCCGCATGCGGTTGCGCATCACCGCGCGGCACATGCGGGAGGGCCGTGCGGCACTGAACTTCTGGACCGGCAGCGTCTTCGGCCTGATCGCCGCCGTGGCCACCGCGCTCATCATCGCCCGCGCGCACGAGACCGTGCACGGGGGAGTGACCGTGGCGGCGGCGATCTTCGCGGCCTGGACCCTCGGCTGGATCTGCGGCCCGGTGCTCACCGGCAGCAGCGACGAGACCCTGCAACCCGAGCAATTCCGCCTGCTGCCCTTGACGACTCGGCAACTGGCCTATGGGCTCGGCGCGGCGGCCTTCGTCGGGCCGGCACCCACCGTCAACCTGATCGCGTTCGGCGGCCTGGTCCTGCTCGCCGCGCCGATCGGCCTGGGCGCCACCGCGATCGCGGCGCTCGGCGCGGTCCTGCAACTGGTATTCGTGGTGCTGCTGTCGCGGGTCGTGGTGGCCTGGCTCGGCGCGGCCATGCGGTCCCGGCGCGGCAAGGACCTGGGCGTGCTCTTCGCCGCCCTCATCGGCCTGGCGTATTACCCACTGAACCTGCTTGTTTCAGCGGTCGGCCCGAAACTGGAGGGCGACCACAGCGGTCTGTCGGTGACACTGCGCGCGGTCCCGTCGGGCTGGGCGCCCTACGCCGTCGAGGCCGCGGCCCGCGGCGACTACCTGCTCGCCCTGCTGCCCCTGCTCGGCCTGGCGCTGCTGTCGCTGATCCTGTGGCAGTCCTGGGCGGTCCTGCTGGAACGCCGCCTCACCACCCCGGCCGCACCCGCCGGCCAGGTGGTCGACACCGGCGGCAGGCTGCTCGACCGTTTCGTCCCCGCCACCGCGGTCGGCGCCGTGGTCGCCAAGGAGCTGCGCACCTGGTGGCGCGACAGCCGTCGCCGCGCCGCCCTGCTGCCGCTGCTGCTCATCGGTTTCGTGCTGCCGATCTTCCTGTCGCTCCGCACCGGCGGTAGCGGAACCGTCCCGTTTTCGGGCGCTTTCGTGGTGTGGCTGGCCACCATGTCCAGCACCAACCTGTACGGATTCGACGGCACCGCGATCTGGCAGACGCTGGTGACGCCCGGCGCGTCACGCGCGGATGTGCGGGGCCGCGCCTATGCCTGGCTGCTCCTGGTCACCCCGCCGGCGGTGCTCGCCACCCTCGTCCTGCCCGGCGCACTCGGCCGGCCGTACCTGTACGTCTGGGCGCTGTCGACGCTGCCGGTGCTGGTCGGCGTCGGCGTCGGGGCCGTGGTGTTCCTGTCCACGCATGCCGCCTTCGCCCTGCCGCCGCAGCGCGGCAACCCGTTCGCGGGCTCGGGCAATCCCGGCTGCCTGAAGATCCTCATGCAGCTCGCGGTGGGCCTGGTGCAGTTGCTGACGGCGGCCCCGGTGCTCGCGATACTGGGAATCGGTGTGGCACTCCACAACTCGCTATTCCAGTGGGCGGCACTGCCGATCGGCGTACTGCTCGGCGGGCTGGGCGCCGCACTCGGAATCCGCTGGGCGACAACCCGGTTGGAAGCCCGCGGACCCGAGCTGCTCGCCGAGGTCAAACCGCGCTGAACAGCGCCGGCCGCTCACCGGAAGGCCGGCGGCAGCGCGGTGAGATCCACCGCCTCCGCCATGGCCCGGGCGCCGTCGTCATTGAGATGCATGCCGTCGCCGCTGTCGAACTCGGGCCGGATGAAGTCCGGATCCGCCGGATTCTCCACGGCCGCGGCCACATCGAAGACGGCGTCGAACACCGTGGTGGTGCGCAGCCACTCGTTCACCGCGCGCCGCACCGGAATGCCCTCGGCCACCGCCAGACCCGGGTAGACGGCCCCGCCGAACGGTCCGATGGTGTTGGCGTAGATCGGCAGTCCGGCCGTGTGCGCCCGCTCGGCCAGCGCGGTGAAGCCGGCGATGAGCGCCCCGGCGGTCGCGGTGCCGGCCAGGATCAGGTCATTGATGCCGAAGTTGGCCCACACGGCCGCGATCCCCGGCACCGACGGCACATCCCGCTCGAACCGGGCCAGCCCGTGCTCGCCGATCTCGTCGGTGAGCAGCCGGTTGCCGCCGATGCCCTGATTGACGGCCCACCCGGTAGCCAGCCGCTGGTTCAGCACATCCACCGACCGGCGGTTCGCGCCGTGGGTCGAGCCGAAGCCTTCGAACCACGAGTCGCCGAAGGCCACCAGCACCGGAACCTCGGAGTCGACGGCGACGTCGATTCCGGTGAGGAGGAACCGCGCCGCGGTCTCCTCGGCGTCGGACGGAGCAGCGTCGCCCGTCCGATCGCCGGCACTGATCCAGCTGCTCTCGACCGGGAACTGCGCGAACGCGGGCAGCGCCGGTTCGGGCAGGTACACGCTCAGCACGAGTTCGGCTCCCGCCTCGACGGCCAGGTCCACCGGATCGCTGACGATATCGGTCCCGGCCGGGATCCGGGTGGCCGCGGACCCCGCGAACCGCACCGCGGTATCGGTCTCGGGCACGATCTCGCCGCCCGTCTTGCGCACGGCGATCCGCGCCGCGCCGATCACGAGTTCGTCCGTGCCGTAGCGATTGGTCAGTCGCACGCGCAGCCGTGACCCGCCGCCGGCCACCCGCACCACCTGCCGCACGGTCTCGCGGGCGAATGCCCGCGGCTCGGCGAGCTTGATCTCCTCGGCCGGATTCACCAGCGGCGCACGGAATCCCGCCACCCAGCGCTCGGTCGTCATCGGAACCTCCATATAGTTTGCAGTGCGGAATATTGCGTTAGCAACAAGATATCGAAAATGTTCCGCATGTCAACTATCCGCACTGAAAACGTCTGGTCTAGGCTGGTCACCGTGGATCCCAATCTCTTCGACGACCCCCGGCTGACGGCTATCGGCCTGCTCTACGAGGCTCACGACGGGCTCATCGCCCGGCTCGAGGAGACCTGGAAGCGCAATGGCCTGTCGGGACTCGACCTGAATGCCCTGCTGCGCCTGAGCCGTTCACCAGGCCGCAAGCTGCGCATGACGGATCTCGCCGTCCAGACCAGCCTGTCCACCTCCGGCGTCACCCGGCTGGTGGACCGCCTGGAGCGCAACGGCTTCGTCCGCCGCGAGGCCGATCCCGCCGACCGGCGCAGCTGCTACGCGGTGCTCACCGCCGCCGGGGCCACGCGCGTGGCACGCGTGCTGCCCGCCTACCTCGACGGCGTGGACCGCTGGTTCACCGGCCTGCTCAGCCCCGAGCAACTCGACCAGCTCACCGCGAGCCTGCGCATCATTCGCGACGCCACCAATCCCGACGCGACGCACGTCTCGGAATGAGTGGTGGAAATCGAGCCACAGCCGCCGCTCCGGCGGCCCAGCCGGTAGTTTTCGTCCCGCAGGGTGTCTTTCTCAGCGGGTAGGAAAGTGAGTGCGGGTATGACGACGGAACGTGCGCTGGTGATCGGCGGCGGCGGGGTGGCCGGGATATCCTGGGCGACGGGCATTCTCGCCGGTCTGGCGGATGCGGGCGCCGACGTGACCGGGGCGGATCTGCTGCTCGGCACCTCCGCCGGATCCAATGTGGCCGCCCAGGTGGGCAGCGGGCTCGAACTCGCGGAACTGGTTCGGCGGCAGGTGGATCCGGCGGTGCAGAGCCGCGAGATCGTGCCCTCGATGGAGAAGTTCGCCGGGCTCTGGGAGGCGCTGGCCGCCATCATCGAGGAACTGCAGGTGGATTCGATCGAGCGCCGGCAGCGTATCGGCGCGCTCGCGCTGCGCGCGGAGTCAGTTCCGGAGCCGGAGCGGCGGGCCGTCATCGAGACCCGGCTACCGGTGCACGAATGGTCCGATCGGGATGTCCGGATCGCCGCGGTGAACGCCGAGACGGGCGAGCTGCGGGTCTTCGACAAGGATTCCGGTGTCGCACTGGTCGACGCGGTGACCGCCAGCTCGGCGGTGCCCATGGTGTGGCCCTGCGCCACGGTCGACGGCGCGCGCTACACCGATGGCGGCGTCCGGACGTCGGTGAACGCCGATCTCGCCACCGGCTACGCCCGGGTGCTGGTGATCGCGCCCATGCCGGACGTGGAACTCGAGGCCCAGGTGGCGGGCCTGGTCGCGGCCGGCGCCCGGGTCGAGGTGATCGCCCCGGACGAGGCGGCCACCGCGGCCTTCGGCCTCAACCCGCTCGACACCGCCACCCGGGTCCCGTCACTGGAAGCCGGTCGCGCGCAGGGCAAGTCGGACGCGGACCGCGTCCTGGCGCTCTGGCAGAACTGACGGACCGTCAGCTCACCGCCCCGGCGGCCAGCGCCGCGCGCCAGCCACCGTATTCGCTGATGTCCTTGGCGGATTCGGCGGCCGCGCCGGTGCAGCCGAACCCGGTGTTCCAGGTGCCGTCGGCGAGTTCGACCGCGCCCAGCTGCATGGGCGCGGGCAGGGCCGCGAGGAAGCGGCCGAGGGCGGCGGGTGAGAGCAGCCAGCGTTCCCCGGCCACCGCGACACCGGATTCCATTGCGGGGACCCGGGTTACGGCCGGTTTGGGCGGCACCGTGTCGAGCGCGCCCAGGCGATAGTGCGGAGCGGTCTCGACCGGGCCACACCAGCGCGCGCCCAGGTCGGTCAGCTGGTGTTCGAGGGGCTGGCCGCGCAGGTGCGCGCCGAAGACGATCAGATCGTGCGCGGCCGCGACCGTCGCGGGCCAGCACGGCTTGCCCGGGTCGAGCGCGGCGCCGGTGATCAGGGCGGCGATATCGAGCGCCACGGCGTCCTCGAAGGCGCGGGCCAGTACGGTCACGCCGAAATGCGGCTCATCCGTGGGGATGGCGACCGCGCAGAGGTCGAAGAGATTGCAGAAGTTGGTGTAGGTGCCGAGCCGGGCATTCACGGCAATGGGATCGGCGGCGACCTCGGCAATGGTCGGGTGGGCCGGTGCGGTGGGGGTCAGCAGCGCGTCCGCCCCCGCGAGGCTCGCCATGGCGGTGGCGCGCAGGCGTTCGAGCGCGGCCAGATCGGTGACCAGCCGATACGCGGGTAGCTCGCGGGCGGCGCGGATGATGGATCCGACCGTGGGATCGGCCGATTCGGGGTGTGCGTCGAGGAATTCGCCCACCGCCGCATAGCGTTCGGCGACCAGCGCGCCGTCGTACAGCAGCCTGGCGGCGGCCAGGAAAGGCTCCGGATCGACTTGCACGATGGTCGCGCCCCGATCGCGCAGTGCCGCGACCGTCCGCCCGAAGGCGCTGTGCCACTGGGGATCCAGCTCCGGCAGCGCGCTGAACACCGCGATCACCGGCTGCGGCGGCGCGGCCAGCCGGACGTCGGCGGGCCACGGCCGGCCCGGCGCACCCGCCGCCATGACGCCCATGGCCCGATCGGCCAAGCGCAGATCGGCGGCGAAGATCGTCACGCAGTCGTAGGAGCGGCAGGCGGGGACGACGCCCTCGGTGGAGATCACGCCGACGGTGGGCTTGATACCGGCCAGGCCGTGGAACGCGGCCGGTACGCGCCCGGACCCGGCCGTGTCGGTGCCGATGGCGATATCCACCTCCCCGGTCGCGACCGCCACCGCCGACCCGGAACTCGAACCGCCCGAGACATATCCGGGTCGCAGCGCGTTCTCGACGACGCCGTAGGGCGAGCGGGTGCCGACCAATCCGGTGGCGAACTGGTCGAGATTGGTCTTCCCGACCACGACCGCACCGGCCGCGCGCAGCGCGGCAACCGCGGGCGCGTCCCGATCCGGCGTATACGCGAAGTCCGGACAGGCGGCGGTCGTCGGCAGGCCCGCGACATCCACATTGTCCTTGACGGCGAGGCGCAATCCCGCCAGAGCGCCTGCGGCGGTGGCGATTTCGGCGTCCACCTCGGCGTCCGGGCGGTGGTGGATCCACACGGTCATGGGGTCTCCTAAATCTGGGATGGGAGCGAAGGGGCCGAGGCGCTCAGGGTGTTTCGGCGAGTTCGCCCGCCTCGCGCCAGGAATTGCGTTCGGCGGCGAAGGCGTCGGCCTGCCGGGCGCGGAACTCGTCGATGGATGCGGCATTGTCCAACAGGAACTTCCGGTAGTCGACGAGCCGGAACTCACCGTCCTCGGCCAGCAGCTCGCCGCGGCCCGCCGCGGTGTCGGCGCGCAGGTCGAGCAGCTCCTCGGCGCTCACCGGATACCAGCTGATGCGGTCGAAATACCGCAGCAGCCACGGGTCTTCGCCGACGCCGCTGGAGCGGTGGTTCCACACCTGGGTGGTGCGCCCGACGAACTGGTAGCCGCCGGGACCCTCCATGCCGTAGATGCAGAGGTAGGCGCCGCCGATGCCGACCGCGTTCTCCGGCGTCCAGGTGCGGGCCGGGTTGTATTTGGTGGTGACCAGCCGATGCCGCGGATCGGTCGGCGTGGCCACGGGCGCGCCCAGGTACACGTCGCCGAGGCCGAGCACCAGGTATTCGGCCGCGAACACGGTGTCGAAAACCTCGTCCACGGTGGCCAATCCGTTCATCCGGCGGATGAACTCGATATTCCACGGGCACCACGGGGCATCCGCGCGGACGCCGTGCATATAGCGGGTGATGGCCTCGCGGGTGGACGGATCGTCCCACGACAGTGGCAGCCGCACGGTGCGGCTGGGGACCACCAGCTCGTCGGCGGGCGGCAGCTCGGCCTCCACCTCGGCGAGCAGGCCCAGCAGGGTGCGGGTGGGCAGCCGGCCGGGATCATGGCGCACCTGCAGCGATCGCACGCCCGGGGTGAGTTCGGTGATCCCCGGGTCGGACCGTTCCAGCAGCGCCTGGTGCAGGGCGTGCACGCGAGCGCGCAGCTCCAGATCCAGTGTCATGTCCCCGTATTCGACGAGCAGGCCGTCATTGCCCGCGCGCCGATAGGTGACCGCGGTGTCCGCGCCGTCGCGGCGGGCCAGCACGCCGTCGTCACCGTCGCCACCCGTGGACAGCACGACCGGCCAGGCCGCCCGGCGCTCGGCCCCGAGCTCCCGCAGCGAGGCCGCGTGGTCGGCGCGGACCGGGACGAAGCGCACGCGGTCGCCCGGCGTGAGCTGACCCAGCTTCCAGCGCTCGGCCGCCACCACGGTGACCGGGCAGACGAAGCCGCCCAGGCTGGGGCCGTCCGGGCCGAGCAGGATCGGGGTATCGCCCGTGAAGTCCAGCGCGCCAACGGAATACGCGTTGTCGTGGATGTTGGACGGATGCAGTCCCGCCTCACCGCCGTCCCGCCGCGCCCACTGGGGTTTCGGGCCGATGAGCCGCACCCCGGTCCGATCGGAGTTGAAGTGCACCTCGTAGTCGGTGCCGATGATGGTGTCGAAATCGACCCGGGTGAAGAACTCCGGTGCGCCGTGCGGTCCCTCGGTGACCGCCAGCTCCCAGCGCCGGGTCAGCACGGGCTGATCGTCGCCGGTCACCCCGGCCGTCACGCGCCCGGACACGCCGAGCGCGAACTCATCGCCTGCCGCCAGGGCTCGGCCGGTGCCGCCGCCGAACTTGCCGAGGGTGAAAGTCGCACGGCTGCCGAGGTATTCGGACACCTCGATACCGCCGGCCACCAGCAGGTAGCACCGCATTCCGGGCCCGCGCACCATGCCGATGTCCAGTACGCCGCCCGCCGGCACCAGCACACTGCGCCACTGCCGCACCGCGCGGCCGTTCACGGTGACGGGCGCCGGTGCACCCGTGACGCACACCCAGGTGGCGGCGTCGAACCGCAGGGCCGGTCCGCCCAGGGTGCACTCCAGCCCGGCCGCGCCCTCCGGATTGCCGAGTGCCCGATTACCCAGCCGGAACGACAGATCGTCCATCGGGCCGGACGGCGGCACCCCGACATGCCAGTAGCCCACCCGGCCCGGCCAATCCTGCACGGTCGTCTGCATGCCCGGCCGGATCACCTGGAATGTCGCGGCCGGGGTCGGGCGCTCGGGTGCGGTGAGGTCCGGCAGCACGGCGGTCATCGGGTCACCACCATGCGCACCGGGGTGGGGTCGAAGCCATTGCAGGGGTTGTTGATCTGCGGGCAGTTGGAGACCAGCACCAGGGTGTCGATCTCGGCGCGCAGCGTGAGCTTCTTGCCCGGCGCGGAGAGTCCGTCCACGATGCCGAGCGTGCCGTCCGCCTCGACGGGAACGTTCATGAACCAGTTGATGTTCGAGACCAGATCACGCTTGCCCAGCCCCCACTTCAGACCCTCGGCCAGGAAGTTCTCCACACAGGCGTGCTGGTGGCGGGTGTGGTGGCCGTAGCGCAGGGTATTGGACTCCTGCGAGCACGCCCCGGCCACGGTGTCGTGATTGCCGACCTCGTCGGCGACCACCGTCATGAGCGGGGTGCCCGCCTCGGTCAGCAGGACGCTGCCGGTGGTCAGGAAGATATTGCGCTGGGCCGTGATCGTCGTCTGTGCGCTGTACCGGTCGGTGTGATCGGCGGCGTTGTAGAGCAGGCAGTCCACGGCCTGATTGCCGTGCAGATCGATGATGTCCAGCTGGTCTCCCGCGCGCACCACGGCCGACCAGGGGGCGCGGGCGGGGACGGTCTCGTCGAGTACGGCGATGCGGGCGGTGGTGATCATGCGCGGGCCTCCAGAGTGCGTGCGTGCCAGTCCTGTTCGGTGTTCTCCACCGCGCGCAGGTATTCCGGGTCGGTACCGTGCGCGAGCGCGAGCTCTTCCGGGGCGGACCAGGCCACGAGGTCGAGCTCGGTCGGGGGAGTGGGGTCGAGCGGGTGTTCGGCATTGGCGACCAGCAGGGTCACCGGCAGCTGCACGAGCAGGTCGACCGCCGTGCCCGCCGCCGTGCCCCCGGTGATCGTCAGCGCGCCATCGGATTCCACGCGCACACCCCGGAAGAACGACACCGTCGGGCCGATATCCCGTGGCTCGAGCCCCTGCTTGACCCCGGCCAGTCGCAGGCCCTGGCGCGCGGCGGGCGACGGGCCGCACAGGGTGTCGTGACGGCCGGAGGAGTCCGCGATCACCGTGGCCAGCACCCGCCCCTGATCGGAGAGCAGCGGGTGGCCGACGCCCAGATACGCCTGCCACGGCACCTTCACCGTGTCGGCGACATTCAGCCGTTCCCAGGGCGATTCGGCCCGCAGCAGCAGCAGATGCGCACACGCCGCGCCGAACGGATCCGACAGCCGCAGCCGGGTACCACGCGCGAGCACCACATTCGCGTATCCACCCGCCGGAATCCGCTGGGCGAACGTGACTTTCGCGATGTCGACGTCCACGGGGAGCGCGGGCCCGACGCGTTCGGCGGCGGCCGCCTGGGAGCGGGCATGATCCCGCGCGCCGGTGGTGTTGGCTGTGCTCATTGCTACTCCGTTTCTCGGGGATCGCCGGAGACCCGGCCGGCGGTGCAGGCATTGGCCGGGTCGCCGGCGATATCATCGGAATGTCCTGTGGATCAGGCGATCTGTGGAATGGGTTCGGTGACTACGCCGCGCGCGGGGGTCACCATCCGATGCACCACCGCGCCGACCGCCACCGTGAGCAGCACGAACAGCGGTGCGGCCCAGAGCATCCACCAGCCCCCGCCGGTCGGGGTGTAGACCGCGGCGCGCGGCCAGGCCAGGTTCACCGCCATGGCGATGCCCCAGATCACCGCGAGCGCATTGATCGCAATGCCGTAGCGGCCCAGCGCGAACAGCTTCGTGCCCGCGGCGTCACCGGCGATGTCGGCGGGCCAGCCCTTGATCCGGCGCACCAGCAGCGGGACGGTCACCAGCAGATACGCGAGGTAGAGCATGACGATGCAGACACTGGCCAGCGTCGCGAAGATGGCGGCATTGCCCAGGTTCACCACCAGCAGGCCGATACCCAGCACGCCGATCACCACGGCGGGCCACACCGGTGTGCCGAAGCGCGGATGCACCGTCGACAGCGGCTTGGCGAACGGCAGCCGCCCGTCGCGGGCCATCGAGAACAGCAGGCGCGAACCGGCCGTCTGAATCGCCAGGGTGCACACCGTGATCGCGCACGCCACGCAGGCCAGCACCACCTTGCCTGGAACGCTGGTCAGCTTGGCCTCGATCACGTACGCCAGCCCGCCGCCGGCCAGCGAGCCGTCGGACAGGCTCGGTGCGGCCATGAGCGCGCCCAGCAGGATGAGGCCGCCGCCCAGCGCGGACACGGCCAGCGCCGACAGAATGGTACGCGGCGCGACGTGCCGCGGATTCCTGGTCTCCTCGGAAAGCTCACCGGCGGAATCGAATCCGACCATGACGTAGGCGGCCATCAATCCGGAGGCCAGGAAGGCGGCCCAGTACGGCCCGGCCGCGGCCTGATCGGTCTGCGTGACCACGCCCGGCCCGCGGTCGGTGTGGGTGAAGAACACCGCGATCACCGCGATCACACCGATGATCTCGATGGTCACCCCGAGCGAGTTGATGCGCGCCATCCAGTCGATGCCCACCACATTGATGAGGGTGGTGATCACCAGCAGCACGCTGCCCAGCAGCACCGCGTTCGACGCTCCGTCGCGGGAGGTGAGATCGCTGTTCGTGCCGATGAGCTGGAATCCGGACCAGATGGTCGGCAGCACTACCTGCAGCGCGATCGCGGCCGCCGCGGCGGTGACGATCTGGGCGATGATCATCATCCAGCCCGCGAACCAGCCGACGACCTCCCCGGCCAGCCGGCGCGACCACTGATAGATGCAGCCCGAGATCGGGTAGCGGGCGGCCAGTTCCGCGAAGTTCAGCGCCACCAGGAACTGGCCCGCGAACACGATCGGCCAGGTCCAGAAGAAGGCCGCGCCTCCGAAGGAGTAGCCGAAGCCGAAGAACTGGAAGATCGTGGTCAGGATGGAGACGAACGAGAATCCGGCCGCGAAGGAGGCGTAGCGGCCGAGCTTGCGGTGCAGCACCGGCTGATAGCCGAAGCGCGCGAGATCGGCGCTGTCCGAGCTGGTTTCGGCGGTGACCGGTGGGGGCTGGGGAATGATGGCGTCGGCGGAGGCAACCATGGCGGTGAGTCTTTCGCGAGGCGAATATCTATCGCTTGAAAGTTTTCCGGTCGCGATCGCGGCTCAGGTGACGCCGCTGTATCGGTCGGATGGCCCGCCGTAACTTCTGTATTGCCGGTATTTCTGTCGAATGACAGGAAACTCACTGTGCAGGTCGGCCGCTCGGGTAGGCGAGCCGGCTGTGCGCGTAGGCAGGCCGATGGTGCGGGTAGGACAGAATGGCAGAGTGACCCAACTCGGACCCGGCCGTCCTCGTCTCGAACCGCGCCGGCGCGCAGGCCAGACGCCGCGCGCCGAAATCCTCGACGCCGCCGCCGAGTTGTTCACCACGCACGGCTACGGCAATACCTCCACCCGCGCGGTCGCCGACGCCGTCGGCATCCGGCAGGCCTCGCTGTACCACCACTTCGCCGCCAAGGACGACATCCTCGACGCCCTGCTCGCCGAAACGGTCACCACGCCACTGGAATTGGCGGGCGTGCTGGCCGGGCGGACCGAGTCCGCGGCCGTGCGGTTGTACGCGCTGGCCTGGCACGACGTCAGCCAGCTGTGCGCCAGCCGCTGGAATCTCGGCGCGCTGTACCTGCTGCCGGAACTGCGCAGCGAACGCTTCGCCCGGTTCCGGGAACGCCGCGACGAGCTGCGCGGCCACTACGAGACACTGTCCGCCGCCGTGATCGCCGAGGCCGGGTCCGTCATCGCCGCGGCCGGCGCGGGCGCGGTGACCGGGGCCGAACTGCTGCCGTTCCGGCTGGTGGAGTCGGTCATCAATATGCGCTCCGACGAGGGCGCGGCGCCGGAGTACGCCGAGCAGCTCATTCCCGACGCCATCCTGCGGCTGCTCTGCTGGCCCGGCTCGCTGGCCGAAACCCGGGTCGCCGCACTGGAATTGGCGCGGCGACTCGCTCCGGAGTGATCCGCGTCAGGACTTGCCCTTCGAGGTGCCCCACTTGAGGCCCCAGCCGTAGGCCTGATCCACCGCCAGCTTGCCCCAGAACCGGCGGCCCTCCGGCGGGCGCACGAACCGGCCCTCGCGCCGCACCACCAGCTCGCCGTGCACGTTCTCGATCAGCGCCAGCACCATCTCGCGCGAATCGTCCTGGCAGCCGCCGACTTCCATCTCGATCGGCGGCGTATTGCGGGGGAAAAGGGTGGCGGTGGCGTGCACGCCACGGAAGTCCTGCGCGCCCTCGTAGAGCGAGGCGAATACCAGGATGCGGCGGAAATCCGCGATGTGATCGAGGTTGATGGACAGGTTCTCGCCGGTCGCGCTGCCGCCGGTGCGATCGTCGCGATCCAGCGCGATGAACGGCGGCTTGTGCAGATCGCCGAAGGTGTCCAGCGCGCTGACACAGCCCCTCGACCCGTCGGCCAGCTCCCAGAACGCGCACAGATCCAGGTCGAGCCCGCCGTTCGCCCGCTTGCGCCCGAACAGACCGCCCGAACTCGGCACCGACCAGTTCAGGTTGACCCGCATGATCCCGCCGGTCGCGCCCTGCTTGGTCAGCGAGACCGCCGGAGCGTCCTTGGTCAGCGAGATCTTGCCGGTATTCGGCCGGGGTGCAGGCGTCGGCGGCGGCGCGAAATTGTGCTGCGGCGCCGGCATCGGCTGCGGTGTATTCGGCTGCGGGGCAGGCGCTTCATCGACGGAGATGCCGAAATCGGTTGCCAGCCCCGCCAGTCCGGAGTCGTAGCCCTGACCGATCGCGCGGAACTTCCAGCCGCCGTCGCGGCGATACAGCTCGCCGAGCACGAAGGCGGTCTCCGAGGTGGCGTCGGTGCTGTCGAAGCGGGCCAGCTCCACGCCGCCCATATCCACCAAACGCACATGCAGGCCCCGGAATTGGGCGAAGGTGCCGCCGTCGGCCGAGGCCGCGAGCACGATGGCGTCGATCTGCGGTTCCATCCGGCCCAGGTGCACCGAGAGGGTGTCCACGATCAGCGGTCCCGTCTGCTTGCCGTGATGGCGGACCGCGCCCGAGGCGTGCCGCGGCTGGTTGTAGAAGACGAAATCGGCGTCCGAGCGCACCCGGCCGCTCGACAGCAGCAGTGCGGAGGCGTCGGCGTCGGGAACCCCGGGTCCCGACTGCCACCCCAGTTCGATCCGAACCTCGGACACCACCACCGGAACGTTGGAACCCTTCAGCATCGACACACGATTCAAGGTATCCGATCCGGACATCCGCCGTTCAGAGGTCACCTATGGGCAAATATTCGGCTGCCCAGCCGCCTCGACATACACTGTTGAACGGACAATTGGCGCATAGGCGGCTAACGGATAATCGGACTCTTCGGACGGCTGTTCAGCGGCGGGAGCGACGAATGACGGAAACGCAGCTCGACCTGGGTCGCAACAAATGGCTCACCCTCGGTGCCCTGGCGCTGGGACTGTCCATGGTGGTGCTGGACGGCACCATCGTCGCGGTCTCCCTGCCCGTCATCATCGACCAATTGCGGTTGAGTTTCACTCAGGCGCAATGGATCAACAGCATCTACGCGGTCGTGCTGGCCGCGCTGCTGATCACCAGCGGCCGCCTCGGCGACCGGTTCGGACGGCGCAGGATGTTCGCCCTCGGCGTGGTGATCTTCGTACTCGGCAGCGTGCTCGCCGCAGCGGCGCACAGCGCCTGGCCCCTGCTCCTCGGACGCACCGTGCAGGGCATCGGTGCGGCCGGTGTCCTGCCCGGCACGCTGGCCACCGTGAACGCCCTCTTCCGCGGCCGTGACCGGGTGATCGCCTTCGCGGTCTGGGGCTCGGTCATCGCCGGTGTCGCCGCCATCGGCCCGCTGCTGGGCGGCTGGCTCACCACCTACTTCACCTGGCCGTGGATCTTCCTGGTGAACCTGCCGCTGGGCGCGGTGGTGCTGGTCGGGTTGGTGCTGTACGTCCCGGAGACCCGCATGGGCAAGGCCGCGCCGGGCCTGGACGTGGACGGATTCCTGCTCAGCGCAGCGGGTTTCGCGCTGCTGGTGTTCGCGCTCATCGAGGGGCAGACCTACGGCTGGGGGAAGCCGCTGCGGGAATTCCCGCTCGTCGGGTGGAACTGGCCGGCCAACGCGCCGGTCTCGCTGATCCCGATCCTGCTGGTGCTCGGGGTGGTGGCGCTGTACCTGTTCATCCGCTGGGAGCAGCACCGCCGTCTGATCGGCCGCTCGGCGCTGCTGGATCCCGCGCTGTTCCGGATCCCCAGCTTCCGCTGGGGCAATATCACCGCGTTCCTGGTGGCGCTGGGCGAATTCGGCCTGCTGTTCGTGCTTCCGCTGTTCATGGTGAACGTGCTCGGGCTGTCCACCCTCGGCGCGGGCTATGTGCTGGCCGCCATGGCGGTCGGCGCGTTCCTGTCCGCGGGGCTCGCCGAAGGGCTGGTGCGCCGGTTCGGGCCGGTGCGGGTGGTGCAGCTGGGTCTCGTCTTCGAGACCGTCGCCGTGGTGCTGGCCGCGCTGTTCCTCACCCCGCACATTTCCGGCTGGTGGCTGGCGGTGCTGGTGAGCGGGTACGGCATCGGGCTGGGGATGGCCTCGGCGCAGCTGACCGGGACCGTGCTCGCCGATGTGCCGCCGGAGTATTCGGGCCAGGGATCGGCCGCCCAGTCCACGGTGCGGCAGATCGGTTCGGCCTTCGGTACCGCGGTCATCGGTGCGCTGCTGTCGGCGGCGCTGGCCCACGATCTGCCCAAACGGCTCGCCCACGTGCCCGATCTGCAGAAGCCGGCCGCCGACACCCTCGCCACCGCGACCCGGCAGTCAGCCGGTGGGGCCATCAGCGGCTTGCGGGACCACCACGGCGCCGCGGCCATCGTGGACGCGCTGAGCCGGGCCTTCACCGACTCCACCCGGACCGCGCTGCTGGCCGCGGCACTGTTCCTGCTCGTCGCCCTGGCCTCGGCCGCCCTCATCCCGAACCGGCCCTACCCGGCGGCGGACGAGGACGAGGACGCTCAGAGCAGCTGACCGTCGAGGCACATACCGGACGAGCGGGTGGACGTCTTCGGTTGCACCACACCGGGGTCGAAGGTCCACTGCGAGACCGGGCCCGCCGACTTCCACAGCAGGCCGCCGCTGGTCGGGACCGCCTCGAAGACGTCCCCGACACCGGGGACGAGCTGATCGCCGACGCAGTAGTCGTCGTAATCGGTGCCGGGCTCGCGCGCACCCGCGCTGAAGCGGCCCGCCGGATTGGCATCCGCCCCGGGATTCGGCACGGTGCTCCCGCCCGCCGCGCCGCCCCGGTACCAGTGCGGTCCGGCCGCGTCGCTTCCGCAGGTGAAGGCCGAGCCGCCCGCCACCACCTGCGACCCCTGCGGGTGCGCGCCGCCCGCCCACAGGCAGTCGGCGCCGGAGTCGAAACGGGTGTCCGCCACGGTACCGAAGCCGAGGCCACCCGCGGCCATGACGGCTGTCGCGAGCAGAGTAAGCGGTTTGATCACTGCAATCACCCTTGATTCGGTGCGATCCGGAATCCGGACCGGCGCATCTCGGGGCGCGGATCCGGTTGGCGTAGTTGCCATTCAGAAATAGCGCCGGTGGTTACAGTGCGTGGGTCAGTCGATCAGGCCGAGCGCGTGCAGCCGCCGGAAGACCAGCAGCGAGCCGGGGGCGACCGCGCTCATGGCGGCGTATTCGCCGAGGGTGAACCAGCGCAGTTCGGCGATCTCCCCGGAGGGGCGCGGCTCGTCGGTGAGCTCGCCGAGGAAGCAGGTCATGTGCAGGCGGGTGCCGGGCGCGTGCCCGTAGGCCTCCGCCTCGAACACGCCCAACTCGCTGACGCCGGTGGCGGCCACCCCGAGTTCCTCGTGAATCTCCCTGTGCAGGGCCATCTCCGGAGTCTCGCCCGGATCGATCTTGCCGCCCGCCATATAGAAGACGTCCTTGCCGGTGGACCGGGTCTGCAACATGCGACGATCCCGGATATGCGCCAGTGCCGCGGTGCGAATCACCCGTCCCACCCTAGCCAGCCGCGGTAGCGCGGGGGGCGCGGGCGCCTTGTCATCGGGCCGGTGTCAGCAGGCCACGGTCCGCAGCCGCGCCCGATCGCCGGCCGCGACGGCGCGCACCGCCGCGGCGATGGCGACCATCGGTGGCACCCAGCGCGCCTCGTGGGGCATGACGCTCCACGCGGTTTCGCGGCCGGGCTGCGGCAGCGGCACCCGGTCACCGTCGGTGTGCACGATCGCCCCCGCGGCGCGCAGGCTCTCGATGGCCCGCGCGGCCTTGGCCACGCCGACGACCAGATGGATTTCCCGCCGCTGCGGACCCGGGACCTCGATGATCGGGCCGGAGAGATTGTTGGCGCGCAGGTACCGGCGCACCCCGGCAGCGACGGACCCGGTGAGTTCGATGGCCGCGATCTGCTCGCCGGTGATCAAGTCGACGCCGTCGCCGGTCGTCTCGATCGTCCATCCATACTGGCGGAAGTCCTCCGCCACAACGCTCAACGCCACGATCATCACCCTCACACCTGCGGCTGTGCATCCGATCCGCCGTGGCTGTGAGATTCCGTAGAGGACGCTGCGATCACCAGCCACACCAAGGATTCTCGGGCCGTGAGCGGGGTGGATGCATCGTCCTGAGGTCGCCGGTCGCTCAGGGAGATCCCCTAGGTGTGCGGGTTCAGCGGGTGGGCGGGGCGATCTTCCAGTGCCGCTGCAGGGCTTCGGCGATCTCCGGCAGGATGGTCACCGGAATGCGCCTGTGCCGCAACATGGTTCGAATCTCGTCGACCTGTTCACGCTTGCGCATGTCGTAGGCGCCGGCGATGGGCCGCTGCACCGGCGGAATGGACAGCAGCACCAGTTCCCGATGCGGCTCGTCGCCGCCGTTGAGATCCAGCGCGAGGGTCCAGCGGCCCTTCTCGTCCAGCGCGAACCGTCCGGCCACCACCCGATCCCACGCCACCGTCGAGGCGCCCCACGGGGTCCGCCGCACGATCGCATCCTCGGTCAGCTCCACCCGGTCCCGCCCGAACAGCGCGACCATCAGCCCCACCGCGGCGGCCGCGCCGAAGAACAGCCCGGTGAACACCCGACTCAGCCCGAAGACCCCGACGGTGCCCACACAGACGACGGCCACCGCGAGTATCCCGGCGGCCACGTACCCGGCCATGCGCCGCCCCGGCACCACGCCCGCCCGCACCATCGTCATTCCGCCTCCCGAAACCGACTGCCGGTCACCGTACCGGTGGGTCATGAAGCCGGCGATGATCGGATTCTCGTTGCCCGCGGCGTCCACCTGGGCGGCCAGGTCGGTGTCGTGGAAGCCGTTCGGAACCTGTCCGCAACCAGCTCGAGACGACCGATCACACGCTCGAACGGGTGGCGACCCTGAGCGGTTTCAACACCACCGACACCCTCAGCCGGGCCTTCCGGCGCGTACTGGACACCACGCCGACGGCCTATCGAAACCGCTTCCGGCTCACCTGGTCTCGCCTCGGATCAGCTGGTCACGCCTCGAGCGGGACCGCCGCCTCGGCCGTGTACACCAGGAACGTCAGGCTCTCCTGGAAGTACAGCTGCACCGTCTCCGCATCGTGCGAGAGATAGCCGATGGACAGATCCTGGCCGATCTGCAGATCGAAATCGCCGCCGCGCGTGGACAGGACGAACGCGCCGTCGATGGCCGGCGCCCAGATGATGTCACCGTCGATGAGCCGCTCGATATGGGTGCGGATCGGGTGCCCGTGATCGGAGGTCTCGCTCACCGCGGTGTACAGATCCGCCGACAGCAGCACCGAGTACGGCCCGTCCACACCCGCCAGCCGCAGCTTGCTCAGCGCCTGCGCCACCGCCTCCGGGGTCAGGCGCGGGTCGCCGGGCAGCTTCACCGGCTCGCACGAGGTGGAGGCCCGGACGCCGATGATCCCGGCCGCCGGATAGCCCTCGAAAATGGCGCGGTCCTCGGCGAAGGCGATCTTCTTGGCCGCGGTCTTCACCGGATCCAGATCGGCGTCGTGCGCGCCGCGCTCGATATTGTCCAGCTCCTCGCGGGAGAGCGTGAACGGCACCCGCAGCTCGACCAGCGGCAGCACCACGCGCTG
This sequence comes from Nocardia sp. NPDC051981, assembly GCF_040680715.1. Classification (NCBI taxonomy): domain Bacteria; kingdom Bacillati; phylum Actinomycetota; class Actinomycetes; order Mycobacteriales; family Nocardiaceae; genus Nocardia; species Nocardia sp. NPDC051981. Next base: position 175,741 of record NZ_JBFAXK010000008.1, read on the forward strand.
GCGGGCCTGCACCCCGTCACCGGGGGAGGTGATGGTGGAGGTGCGGCCCAGTCCGGCGGCGGAGTAGTCGGTGCCGTGCGGGCCGGACAGATCGACCACGCGGCGACCGGCGATGTGCCGCTTGAAGGTTCGCGTCGCCTCCTCCTCGATGGCCGACCAGGCCTCCGAGGTGATGGGCGCGAGTTCGCGATGCAGGTTGTTCATGCGTCAGCTCCGTTCGGTTCAACGATTCCGTAGCGCCGGTTCAACGATTGCGTAGGGCCCCGATGCCGAGGGATCCGTCCCCGGACACAACGCCATTGCCGTCGGGGGATTCCCGCTGGGTTGCCGCCGCCGGCGCCGGTGCGTCCGGCAGCGCGTCGAAAAACCCCGCGGGCGGGGCGAAGAAGGAGGTGCCGGTGACCGCGGTGGAGAAATCCAGGATGCGGTCGTAGGCGGCGTCGGCAGTGCCCAGGAACATGCGGACCAGCATGTTCTCGGTGATGGCGGGGTCGTCGGCGTAGGCGATGTAGTAGGTGCCGAATTCGCCGTCCTGGATCGAGCCGAACGGCATATTGGCACGCACGATATTGCCGATCTCGTCCTGATCGTTCACGGCCACATGCGAATTCGCGGGCTTGTCGGCGTCGGACAGTTCGAAGTCGTCGAGTTTCGTTCGCCCGATGACCTTTTCCTGCTCGGTGGTGGACAGCGCCTTCCACGAGCCCAGATCGTGCAGGTACTTCTGCACGATGACGTAACTGCCACCGGCGAACTCGGGATCCTCGTCGCCGACCAGCGCGGCGGTGGCGGCGAGCTGTCCCTCCGGATTCTCGGTGCCGTCCACGAATCCGAGCAGATCACGCTGCTCGAAATAGCGGAAGCCGACCGTCTGATCCACGATGGTGGCCGCGCCGGACAGCCGCTCGGCGATCTTCATCGCCAATTCGAAACAGGCGTCCTGGGTTTCGGCCTTGAGGTGGAACAGCAGGTCGCCCGGCGTAGCCGGGGCCTGGTGCCGCTCCCCGATGAAACCCGGAAACTCGTGCAGCTGTGCGGGTTTCGGCCCGGAGAACAGGCGGTCCCAGGCGGCCGACCCGATGCTGGTGATGCACGCGAGGCCGGATCCGGGCACCCGGAATCCGACGGAGCGGCGCAACCCGGGCAGATCTGCGAGCAAATCCCGCGTCACCGTCTCGCCACCCTCGTCGATGGTGACGACGAGGAAGATCGCGGCCGGTGTGAGCGGGTCGAGGATCGGCTGTGGCTCACCCATGGGCACCACCTTATGCGCTGCGGCCGACCGCCCACCCGCCCGGTATGCCCGCGTCCCCGGACTACTTGGCGACGGTCAGCAGAAATGCCACGTCATCGATGGCTTTCACGCTGTGGCGGGCGTTGGGGATCACAATCAGGTCACCCGCCGAGCCCTTCCACTCGTTGGTGCCGCTGATCACCACCAGCACCCCGCTCAGCACCACGAGGGTCGCCTCGCCCGGATTCTCGTGCTCGGCCAGCGTCTGTCCGGCCGTCATCGCGATGACCGTCTGGCGCAGGGTATGGGTGTGGCCGCCATAGATGGTCAACGAACTGCGCCCGCTCGAGGCGGTGGCCGCCAGCTTCAGTTGCTGGCGGGCAACCGCGGTCAGCGATTTCTTGTCCATGGACTGCCTTTCGCCGGAATATCGCTGAGTATGCCGGACGTGCCCGGGCCGATCGGCGGTTTCGAGGCGGTGTTTGCAGGAATTGCCGGAGGCGTTACCGCAAGCCCGGGGTGGCGCGGCGATAATGGCGGAAGCGAAACCGCAGACCCGTCGACGACTCGCGCCAGTCGGCCGCATCCGTCTGCCAGGCGCGATCGATGGCCGGTGCCAGGGTGTCGCCGTCGATGTCCGCGTCGATCTCGGTGACCATCAGCTCGGTCGCGAAAGGCATTGCGGCACGGTAGATCTCGCCGCCGCCCATGATCCACACCGACTTCTCGCCGGTCATGTGCAGGGCCTCGGCCAGCGAGCCCGCCCGCTCCGCCCCGGCCTCGGACCAGTCCGCCTGCCGGGTCACGACGATATTGCGGCGGCCGTCGAGCGGACGGAAGCGCACCGGCAACGAATCCCAGGTCTTGCGGCCCATGATCACCGGATGCCCGAAGGTGACGTCCTTGAAATGCGCCATGTCCTCGGGCACGCGCCACGGAATCGTGTTGTCCCGCCCGATGATTCCCCGCGGGGTCTGGGCCCAGATCAGCCCGATGGTCCGGTTCATGCTGTGCCCACCGGGTATGAGCTGGGGCCCCCCATGGTTACACTCCGCAAGCGCAGGGAGGTGGAGCGGCGCCTCCGGCCCTGGCCACTCATACCGCCACCGGCGCCTTGATGGCCGGATGATGCTGGTAGCCCTGGATTGCCACGTCCTCGTAGGTGTAGTCGAACAGCGTGGGCGCGGGCCGCAGGTGCAGCTGCGGGAACGGGTAGGGCTCGCGGGTCAGCTGCTCGCGCACCTGGGCCACGTGATTGTCGTAGATGTGCACATCGCCGCCGGTCCAGATGAAGTCACCGGGCAGCAGCTCGGTCTGCTGGGCCACCATGTGGGTCAGCAGCGCGTAGCTGGCGATATTGAACGGGACGCCCAGGAACAGGTCCGCGCTGCGCTGGTACAGCTGGCACGACAGCTTGCCGTCGGCCACATAGAACTGGAAGAAGGCGTGGCAGGGGGCCAGCGCCATCTTGTTCAGCTCGGCCACGTTCCACGCCGAGACGATGATGCGCCGCGAATCCGGATCGGTGCGCAGCGTCTGCAGCACCTGCGAGATCTGATCGATGTGGGTGCCGTCCGGGGTCGGCCAGGACCGCCACTGCACGCCGTAGACCGGGCCCAATTCGCCCTGCGCGTCGGCCCATTCGTCCCAGATGGTGACGCCGTGCTCCTGCAGCCACCGCACATTGGAGTCACCGCGCAGGAACCACAGCAACTCGTAGACGATCGACTTGAGGTGCACCTTCTTGGTGGTGATCAGGGGAAAGCCCTGCGACAGGTCGTAGCGCAGCTGATGCCCGAAAATGCTGCGGGTGCCGGTTCCGGTCCGATCCGCCTTGGGGGTGCCGGATTCCAGCACCAGTCGGAGCAGGTCCTCGTACTGGGTATCTCGGGCGCTCTCCACGCCTGGCAAGCTTACGCACCGTGCGGAAGTTGTTTGTGATCGGAATCGGGGCGGGGGACCCGGACCAGGTGACGGTGCAGGCCATCAAGGCGATGTGCCAGGTAGACGTGTTTTTTCTCATCGGCAAGGGGGCCGAGAAGCAGGAGCTCGCGGACGTGCGGTCGGCCATCCTGGCCGAGTACGCGCGCCAGCCGCACTCGATCGTAGAGATCATCGACCCGCCGCGCGACCGGGGCGTGCCCGCCAGCGGCGCGGACGCCGTCTACCAGGGCGCGGTCGCGGACTGGCACGAGGCGCGGGCCGAGCTGCTGGAGCGGGCCTTCGCCGAAACCGACGGGGTGGGCGGCATTCTCGTGTGGGGCGACCCGTCGCTGTACGACAGCACGCTGCGCATCGTCGAGCGGGTGCTCGAACGCGAGCGCATCCAGTTCGAGTACGAGGTGATTCCGGGCGTCACCAGCGCGCAGGCGCTGGCCGCCGCGCACCGCATCGTGCTGCACGAGATCGGCGAGCCACTGCACATCACCACCGGGCGGCGGCTGCGCGAGGAGGGGCTGGTCCCGGGGCAGTCCACGCTGGTGATGCTGGACGGCGAGTGCTCGTTCACGCAGGTGCCGGGCGACGACGTCTACATCTGGTGGGGCGCGTACCTGGGCATGCCCGACGAGGTGATCGTGGAGGGCCCGCTGCGCGTGGTCGAGGGCCGTATCGCGCGCCGGCGGGCGGCCCTGCGCGAGGCCAAGGGCTGGATCATGGACATCTACCTGCTGCGGCAGGCGGGCGCCGCGCGCTGAATCCGCCGGGTGTCGGGGTGTGCGGTTAGGGTGGATGACGGAAATGGTCGCCCATTGGAGGAGATCCGTTGCCCGAACTACCGGAGATTGTGGCGCTCGAGCAGTTCCTGGCCGAGCATGCGGTGGGGGCGGTGGTCGGGCAGGTCGACGTCGCGGCCCTGAGTGTGCTGAAGACCTTCGATCCGCCGGTGACCGCGCTGTCGGGGCGCGACGTGACCGGGGTGGGACACTGGGGCAAGCACCTCGGATTGGATTGCGACGGGCTGTGGTTGATCACGCACCTGTCGCGCGGCGGCTGGCTGCGGTGGATCGACGAGCCCGGGGTCAATCCACCCAAGCCCGGCAAGGGACCGCTGGCCCTGCGCGTGCACTTCTTCACTCCCGAAGGCGCCACCCCCGCTTTCGATCTCACCGAGGCCGGCACCAAGAAGCGGCTGGCCGTGTGGGTCACCGGCGATCCGCTCTCGGTGCCCGGCATCGCGCGGCTGGGGCCCGACGCCCTGGCCGTGAGCGAACCGGAATTCGCCGAGATCCTGCGCGGCGCCTCGCAGCGCGTGAAGAACGCGCTCACCGATCAGAGCCTGCTGGCCGGCATCGGCAATGCCTACTCCGACGAAATCCTGCACACGGCAAGGCTTTCGCCGTTCGCCACCTCCGGCTCGCTGGACGCCGGACAGGTGGCGCGCCTGTATGCGGCCATGCGTGCCACGCTGTCCGACGCCATCCTGCGCTCGGTGGGCCAGGACGCCGCCCGCCTCAAGGGCGAGAAGCGTTCCGGTTTCCAGGTGCACGCCCGCACCGGCCTGCCGTGCCCGGTGTGCGGCGACACCGTCCGCGAGGTCTCCTACGCGGACAAGTCGTTCCAGTACTGCCCGACCTGCCAGACCGGCGGCAAGATCCTGGCCGACCGCCGCATGTCCCGGCTGCTGAAGTAGCCCCTAGGCCACGGCCACCGCATCGGTGCGGCGGTCCAGCACGTGGGCTGGAATCTCCACTCCCGCTTCCAGATCCGCGGCCGGGATCGGGGCGTCGAAGACCTGACGCAGCGGCAGGACGCCGGCCCAGACGCCACCGGTGTCGATATCGGCCTGCTCGTCGCGCGGACCGCCGGTGCGGACCTTGACCGAGGCCTCGGTGAGGTCGAGGGCCAGGACCATGGTCGCGGCCATCTCCTTCTTGTTCGGCGAGCGGACCGCGTCCCACGCGCCGGGTGCGGCCTGTTCGACGATGACGCGCAGCGCGTGCATGCGCTCGTCCGGGTCGGTCAGCTCGACCGGCCGGGCGTGGATGACCGCCGAGCGGTAGTTCATGGAGAAGTGCATGGCGGAGCGGGCGTAGACGATGCCGTCCACGTGTGTCACGGTCAGCGAGACGTCGCCGGTCAGGGCGGCCCGCAGATTGCCGGAGCCGGTGGAACCGTGCAGGTACAGCGTGTCGCCGGCGCGGCCGTAGATGGTCGGGATGACCACCGGGCTGCCGTTCAGGACCACGCCCAGGTGGCAGATGAGCCCGGCGTCGAGGACCGCGTCCAGTTCCGCGCGGTCGGTGCGACCTCGCTCCTTGGACCGGGTGAGGCGGCTGCGCGGGGTGGGTGACAATGGGGTCCGGTTCGAAGCTGTCTCACTCATAGGACCAGTTTCGAGGGGGAAATGGCATTCCTGAATAGCCAATTCTCCGCAAGATCTACAGACCACTTCGGGGGATTCGTGCCGTTCACGCTCGCACATCCGGCCGCCGTGCTGCCCATGCGCCGGATGCTCTGGTTTCCGGGACTTGTCGCGGGGAGCATCGCGCCCGACATTCCGTACTACCTGTGGATCGGTGTGGATGGCGAGCTGACGCATGCACTCCGGGGGCTTCCGGTGGATGTGCTGCTGGGCGCGATCGTGGTGGCCATCGGGTGGGCGCTGCGCGGCACCGTCTCGGGCATGATCGGCAAGGAGATCGCCGCGAGTAGGCCGGGGCCGGTGGCGGCGGTGGCGGCTCTCCTCATCGGGGCACTCACCCATCTCGCCTGGGATGCCTTCACCCACACCGACGGTCCGGCCGTGCGTCATTGGGACGTGTTGCGGGAGTCCGTGATCGGACCGCACCGGGTGTACAACGTGATCGGCTACATCTCCTCGATCGGCGGAATGCTGCTGCTCGCAGTCTATTTCGCCGCCTGGTACCGGCGAGCCCGGCCGGTCGCGCCGGATCCCCGGCGCGCCCTGGTGCTGGCGGTATTACTCGCTGTGGCGGTGCTCGCCGGTCTCGTCGCCCGAACCGATCCGGTGGCGCACGTCAGTCTCTACGACTGCGTGCGGCACATGCTGGTCTACGCAATCACCAGCGCTGCAACGAGTTTCGTGGTGTATGCGCTCGTTTCCACGGCGGCTTCGGCCCTCGGGAGACATGGTTGATCGCGCTGTCGTGCGCGGAGTGGCATTCTGATATTCATCAGTTGCCGGATGATCGGGAGGCCACTTGCGGGCGAATCGGCTGGTCGACGACGATCTACCGTTCATCGTCGAACGGGACAGCGGCGTGCCGCTGGCCGTTCAGGTGGCCGACGGACTGCGCCGGGCCGCCACCACCGGTGCGCTGCGCGGCGGTGATCGGCTGCCGTCCTCCCGTGAGCTGGCCAATCGGCTGGGGGTGAGCCGGACCGTCGTCACCGCCGCCTACGACCAGTTGCACGCCGAGGGCTGGCTGGACGGGCGGCACGGCTCGGGCACCTACCTGACGGCCGCGCCCGCACCGGTGGGCGCGCAGACCGGCGGGCCCGGCCTGCCCGAACCGCTGGCGGGACTGCTGGATCTCGGCGCGGGCGCGCCGTCCATCGAGGCCATCGACCCGGCCGCCTGGCGGCGGGCGTGGCGGGCCGCCTCGGATCGAATGCCGTTGATCCGCAAGGACCGGCGCGGGGAGCCCGACTATCGGGAGGCCGTCGCCGAACACCTGCTGCGGCATCGCGGGCTGGGCGCGGGCAGTGGGACCACGGTGCTGGCCACCGCCGGAACCAGCGCGGCCGCAGGCGAACTCGCGGCGGCGCTGCTGCGGCCCGGCGACGTGGTGGCCCTCGAGGATCCTGGCTATCAGCGGGCGGCCGGGGCGTTCCGGGCGGCGGGCATGCGGCCGGTCCCGGTGCCCGTGGACGCCGAGGGCCTGCGGGTGGGGCTACTACCCGAGGACGCGGGCCTGGTGTATTGCACTCCCGCGCACCAGTTTCCGCTCGGCGCGCGCATGCCCGCCGCCCGCCGGGTCGAGCTCATCGAATTCGCCCGCCGCACCGGCGCACTCGTGGTCGAGGACGACTACGACGGCGAATTGCGGTACGACACCGCGCCGCTGCCACTGCTGGCCACCCTGGCCCCCGATGTGGTCGTGCATCTGGGCACCACCAGCAAGATCCTCACGCCCACCCTCGGCATCGGCTGGCTGGTGGCGGATCCGGCCGTCGCCGCGGCGGTGCTCGCCCATCGCGAACTCACCGGCACCGGCCCTGCCCCGGCGGGTCAGCAGGTGGTGGCCGAACTGGCCCGGCACGGTGACCTGGCCCGCCATCTGCGCCGCCTGCGCCGCGATATGCCGGCCCGCCGCGCCCTGGTGGTGGACGAGCTGCGCGGCCGCGGCCTGGACGTGCGTGGCGACGACGCCGGATCACACGTCTTCGTGCCGCTCGCCACCCCGGAGCAGGAGGACCGCGCGGTGGCCGCCGCCCGCGAGCTCGGCGTTCACCTCGACGCGCTGGCCCGCCACCATCTGGGCGCCCGGCACACCTTCGGCATCGCCCTCGGATATGCCGCCCTGCCTGCGGCGGAGCTGCCGCGCGCGGTCCGGTCGGCGGGGACGGCGCTGGCCCGGGTCGTAGAGTGGTCCGCATGACCGAAAAGGACATCCACGCGCGCATCAAGGAACTCGTGGATCGCGAGCACGAGCTCCGGGCCAAGACCACCGGTGGCGAACTCGACCCCGAGGCCGAGCGCCGCCAGCTGGCCGAGATCGAGGTCCAGCTCGACCAGTGCTGGGACCTGCTGCGTCAGCGCCGCGCCCGCATGGACCAGGGGCGCAACCCCGACGAGGCCCAGGTCAACCCCGCCCGCCAGGTCGAGGGCTACCTGCAGTAGCCGCCCATCCGCCGTCCGGCCGTTCCCGCCGGCCGGCGGGTCGGCCGTTCCCGCCACCTTCGGGGGTCCGTGGTCCCGGACCCTGGGAGCCCCCGAGAGTTGGGACTACCCTTTGTGAATGGTGGCAACGACAGACATCACGACCGCGGACGGCACGGTTCGCGGACTCCGGGGCCGCCGCGTTTCACGCTGGCGGTCCATTCCTTTCGCGGCGGCTCCGGTCGGGGAGTTCCGTTTCCGGGCGCCGCGGCCGGTGCAACCGTGGAGCGGTGTCCGCGACGCCACCGACTTCGGTTATGCCGCAATGCAACACCGGGACGGCGCGCGGATCGGGCCCCGGCAGGCGCAGCCGACCGGCGAGGATTGCCTCACGCTGAACGTGACCGCGCCGAACGCGCCGTCGGCCACGCCCCGCCCGGTCATGGTGTTCATCCACGGCGGCGGCTACATGATCGGAACCTCCGCGCTGCGGCTGTATTCCGGCACCCGGCTGGCGCTCCGCGGCGATGTCGTCGTGGTGTCGGTCAACTACCGGCTCGGCGCCTTCGGCTACGTCGACTTCGGTGAATACTCCACGCCCGACAGCCGATTCGACTCCAACCTGGGCCTGCGCGATCAGGTCGCGGCACTGGAATGGGTGCAGCGCAATATCGCCGTGTTCGGCGGCGACCCGAACAATGTCACCATCTTCGGCGAATCGGCCGGGGCGCACGCGGTGCTGGCCCTCATGGCCACCCCCGCCGCGGCCGGGCTGTTCCACCGCGGCATCGCCCAGAGCGCGCCCGCGGACTGGGCCCCGAGTCAGGCCGAAGCCCGGCTGTTCGCCCGCCGCTGCCTCGACGACCTCGGCATCGCCCCCGGGGACGCCGCCAAGGCGCTGCGCACCGCCGGTGCGAACGACATCCGCAAGGCCGTCGATCACGCGGTCGCCCGGGTCATGCACGAACAGCCGGGGCTGTTCCCGGTGGCCCCGGTGGTGGACGGCGAATTCCTGCCCGCCGCACCGCTGGCCGCGTTCGCCAATGGCACCGCGCACCGGGTGCCGCTCATCATCGGGACCAACCGGGACGAGGCCACCCTGTTCGTGCGCTTCGACGACACCCTGCCCACCACCCCCGATCGCATGCGCTGGCTGCTGCGCCACGTGGACCAGGCCCTGGACGAGGGCGGCGGCCCCATCTTCACCAAACTCGGCCAGTCCATGCCGACCTCGCAGGAGCGGCTGCACGAGACACTGGCCGAGTTCGGCGCGGCCGTCGAATCCCGGGTCACCGCGGCCTACCCCGGTTTCCCGGGCAAGCGGGCCGCCGTCCGCATGGGCGGCGACTTCACCTTCTGGCGGCCCTCGGTCCGCGTCATGGAGGCGCACAGCCGGTACGCGCCGACCTACGCGTACCGCTACGACTTCGCCCCGCGCGCAATGCATTTGAGTGGTTTCGGTGCCACGCACGCCCTGGATCTGATCCCCGTCTTCGGCGCGGTCGATTCGTCCTTCGGCCGTGCCATGACCACGCTCGGCGGCCACCGCGGCTTCCGTGAGGTGTCGGGCCAGTTCCAGGACAACTGGCTGGCGTTCGCCCACACCGGAACTCCGCTGCCGGCCTGGCCCGCTTACACCGAGGAGCAGCGCGCGACGCTGATCATCGATTCGCCCGGCCGCGTCGAACTCGATCCGGACCGCACCAAACGCCTGGCGTGGCAGGGGGTTCGGATCCCCGCCCTCACCTGAGCGGCGGTCACCAGGCCGTGCAGGACAGGCCGAGCGCGGACAGTTCCGTCTCGGCCAGCGCGGTGAGCGCGGCGGAGGTCGGGATCGCGTCCGGATCCAGGGCGATCAGCGACAGCGTGTAGGTGTCGGCGATCCGGGTCAGGTACCCCGAGAGCCGGGTCCGGGGCAGGGCGTCGGGCCGGAGCCCGGGGTGGATGGCGCGGGCCGCCACCCCGGTGCACGAGTGCGGGCCCAGCGCCAGCAGCGACTCGGGCAGGTTGCCGATATTGGAGCACAGGACGTCCCGCTCGCCCGCGCCCCGCGCCAGCCGATACGCCCACCGGTCGGGCATGACCTGGAGGATCTCCTCGGGGATGCCGCCCGGACTGGTCATGCGGTGCTCGTAGGCCGCACGGGCCTTGCGGCGCAGGGTCGCCGGGGTGTCGTCGCGGGTGATGGCGACCTCGGTCACGGACATGTCGTTGTCCACGCGCGGCTCGTCTCGGGTGTCGACCGGGAGGCTGGCGGCTATGGTGTCGGCGGGAAAACCGCTGGACCACAGCATCTTCGCGATCAGATGGACGAACAGGCTGTTGGCGGTGCCCGCGTGCGCGACCGCGACCCGGTTCCAGTCCCGGGCTGGGATCTCGAGCACCGTCCCGCAGGTGGTGGCGGTTCCGGGGGCATTCGCGGTGCCCGGCACCACTTTTCGCGCCCCGGGTGCGGCCGGGCGTTCGGGAATGCCGCGCCGCAGCGCACGGGCGGTCCCACCCAGGACCGTGGCCCACATGCGCCGGGCATCGGCCCAATCCGAAAGTCCCGCAAGGGGCGCCGCGAGTGGGATGCCGGACAGTGCGTGGTCGATGGCCAGGGTCAGCGCGCGGCCGTCGGCCAGCGCGTGCGAACAGGTCAGCGCGACCAGGCAGCCGCCGTCGTCGAGACGCGCCGCCGACAGCCGCCAGCCCGGACCGGCCTCGGGATCGAGGTCCGCGCCCTGGCGGTCGGCCCAATCCAGTACGGCCGCACGCGGAATCGGCTCCGGCGTCATGGTGAACGGGTGCGCGGTCTCGTTCGGCTGCCAGCGTGGCCGTGCCCCGGGCACCCGCGAGCGCACCACCCGGCGGCCGAGCGGCCCGGTGCGCAGATCGCGGTGCACCCGCCAGAGCAGGGCCGGATGTACCGGTTCGGCGGTACGCCAGAGTCCCTGCAGGACGATCGGGGTGCCCATACCCCGATGCGACCGCAGGAAGATCTCGTCCAGCACGCTCAGCCGATCCATCGAACGGCTAGCGTACCGATCGGTTCCATGGGCTGCTGCCGCGCGTGTTCGGGGCTTTCGCGCGACCGATCGAACCGGAGACCGGATCAGGCCGGGCGGCCGTGGCGGCCCTCGCCCGAGGCGAAGCGCTGCGCCCCGTCCAGCGCGCCGTCCATCAGGGCCTTCATGCCGTGGCGCAGCTCGTTGGCGATGGCCTCGGACTCCTCCAGGCCGTTCTGCTCCAGCACCGACATGCGGTCCGAGCGCAGGCAGGTCTGCGGCAGCGTGGCCAGCTCGAGCGCGAGTTCCTCGGCGGCGCGGCGGGATTCGCCGTTCGGTACCACCCGGTTGACCAGTCCGATCTGCAGTGCCTCGGTGGCGCCGACGGCCCGGCCGGTGAGAATCAGGTCCATGGCGCGGCCCTCGCCGATGACGCGGGGCAGCCGCACGGTGCCGCCGTCGATGAGCGGCACGCCCCAGCGGCGGCAGAACACGCCGAAGGTGCTGTCCTGCTCCGCGATTCGCAGATCGCACCAGAGCGCCAGCTCGATGCCGCCCGCGACCGCGTACCCGGAGACCGCGGCGATGACGGGCTTGGACAGCTTCATGCGGGTCGGGCCCATCGGCCCGTCGCCGTCCTCGGTGACCTGATTGGAGCGTTCGGTGCCGAGGGCCTTGAGGTCGGCGCCGGCGCAGAAGGTGCCGCCGTCGCCCCACAGCACGGCGACCGCGGCGGTGGGGTCGGCGTCGAAGTCGCGGAAGGCGTCGGCCAGGGCTTTCGCGGTGGGGCCGTCGACCGCGTTGCGGGCTTCGGGGCGGTGCAGGACGACGGTGTAGACGGGGCCGTTGCGCTCCACTCGTACTGTCACGTGGCCGACAGTACGCCGTGATCGGATTCTGCACAGCGGCGCGAAGCGTCTCGGTCGAGGGCGGTGGTGGACGACGGGTGGGCTTGCGTCAAGAAATGAATCGGTGGTTCACTTCTTGTATGGCCTATCGCAGAACCCCCGCTGTTCAGGCCCGCCTGGATGCTCAGGCGGGGTCGATCGTGCGGGCCGCCATGACCGTGCTGTCCCGGGACGGGTTCGCCGGACTGTCCATGGCCGCGGTCGCCGCCGAGGCCGGAGTCGCCACCGGGACCGTGTACAAGAACTTCAGCGGCAAGGCCGAACTCGTCACCGCCGTCTTCCGCGAGGTCGTCACCCGCGAGGTCGACGCCGTCGCCGCGGCCGGGTCCGCGGGGGACGGGCGCACCGCCCCCGACCGGGTCACCGCCGCCGTCGAGACCTTCGCCGGCCGTGCCCTCAAGAACCCCAAACTCGCCTACGTGCTGCTCGCCGAACCGGTGGACGCCGCCGTCGACGCCGAACGCCTGCGCTTCCGCCGGGCCTTCGCCGAGACCTACGTGTCCGCGATCTCCGACGGCATCGCCACCGGCCAACTGCCGCCGCAGGATCCGCGCACCTCCGCGACCGCGCTGGTCGGGGCCATCGGCGAGGTGCTCGTCGGCCCGCTCTCCGAACAACTCCAGAGCGAATCGGTGCTGCCGGAACTGGTCGCCTTCGCCCTGCGCGCCCTCGGTGTCCAGCCGGCAGCCTCCGGCGACCACCCCGAATCTCGCGGCGTCCCACACGAATAGGAGTCACCCGCAATGCACACGCACGACGTCTTCAACCAGGTGCCGCCCATCGTCCCCTTCGACAATTCGCGCAACCCCGCGCTGCTCGAGGGCCTGCACCGGGAAGGGGCGGGCTGGGCCGAGGCCGAGGTGCGGGAGCTGGGCGTGCTCGCGGGCGGCGCGGCCGCGCAGGAGTGGGGCCGGCTGGCCAACGAGAACCCGCCGATCCTGCACACCCACGACCGCTACGGCAACCGCATCGACGAGGTGGAGTTCCACCCCTACTGGCACAACCTCATGGACACCGCGGTGTCGCACGGCCTGCACGGTTCGCCCTGGCAGGACGACCGGTCCGGCGCGCACGCGGCCCGCGCCGCCAAGTTCTTCACCTGGGGGCTGGCCGACGCCGGGCACATGTGCCCGATCTCCATGACCTACGCCGTGGTGCCCGCGCTGCGCTACAACCCCGAACTGGCCGCGAAGTTCGAGCCGCTGCTGGCCTCCCGCGTCTACGACTTCGGCCTGCGCGAGCCGTCCAGCAAGGCCGGTCTCATCGCGGGCATGTCCATGACCGAGAAGCAGGGCGGCTCCGACGTCCGCGCCAACACCACCACGGCCACCCCGCTCGCCGACGGCACCTACCGCATCGTCGGCCACAAGTGGTTCACCTCGCATCCCATGGGCGACCTGTTCCTGACCCTGGCCCAGGCGCCGGGCGGCCTGTCCTGCTTCCTGCTGCCCCGGGTGCTGCCCGATGGCACCCGCAACGCGCTGCGCATCCAGCGGCTCAAGGACAAGCTGGGCAACAAGTCCAACGCCTCCTCGGAACTGGAGTACGAGAACGCCATCGGCTGGCTGGTCGGCGAGGAGGGCGCGGGCGTGAAGACCATTATCGAAATGGTCAATATGACCCGGCTGGACTGCGTGATCGGCTCGGCCACCGGCATGCGCGCGGGGGCCGTCTACGCCACCCACCACGCCCGGCATCGCCAGGTGTTCGGCAAGCACCTGGTCGACCAGCCCGCCATGCGGAATGTGCTGGCGGACCTGGTGATCGAATCCGATGCCGCGACCACCGTCATGATGCGCCTGGCCGGTGCCACCGACCGCGCCGACGCCGACCCCGCCGAGGCGGCGCTGCGCCGCATCGCGCTGGCGGTCACCAAGTACTGGGTGTGCAAGCGCGCCCCTGCACACGCGGCCGAGGCGCTGGAATGTTTCGGCGGCAACGGTTATGCCGAGGAGTCCGGTATGCCGCGGCTGTACCGCGAGGCCCCGCTCATGTCCATCTGGGAGGGCTCGGGCAATGTGGCCGCGCTGGACGCGCTGCGCGCCATGGGCCGGCAGCCGGAGACGGTCGAGGCGTTCTTCACCGAGGTGAACCTGTCCCGCGGCGCCAACCGCCACCTGGACGAGGCCATCGACCGAATCGGCAAGGAGCTCACCGACTTCGCCGATATCGAGTACCGCGCCCGCCGCGTGGTGGAACTGATGGCGCTGGTACTGCAGGGCGCGCAGCTGGTGCGGCACGGCCACCAGGCCGTCGCGGACGCCTTCTGCGCCACCAGGTTCGGCGGCGACTGGGGCATCGCCTTCGGCACGCTGCCCACCGGCGTGGACATCGAGGCGATCATCCAGCGCGCCTACGTCGACTGAGCTGACACGAGGTCATGGCCGGGGTCGGCGACCGATAGCCGCCCCCGGCATCAGCCGAATCAGTCGTCGAGCCAGATCTGTGCCTCTGTTGTTCGGAATGCGCCTGCGGCGCGCGACTATTGTGCTCCACCTTCGGGCGGTGCGGGGACATTCATCAATTAGTGAATCGGGGTGGATCGAGAAGCCTCGTTGATCGATGCCCGAATTGTGAAGTACGTGAATTCGCCCTGGTGCCAAAGGGTTCCGGTGCTCTAGGGTCGATGATCATGAACGTGCGGAGTGTTATCGGCAGTGCGATGGCAGCGGTCGCGCTCACAATTCTCGGCACCGGCGCCGCCTCGGCGGACTCGGGCGTGATCGAGGCGGACAACTCGGATTTCCTGGTGGGCGACACCCTGTATTTCAATGATTTCGCCACCCAGTGCGCCATTCACGCGAATGGCGATGTCGCCTGCGATCTCGGTCAGGGCAACAAATTGTGGGGCCTGATTCCGATCTCCGACATCGTGATCGACGGCTCCTTCCTGCCCGCCCACCCGACCTTCGGCCTCGGCGGCCAGCACGGCAATCCGAATGCCCGTCAGCTCTGGGACGTGCCGCGCCCGCCCGGAAACGTGTACGCCGGAACCCAGTTCGACTACGCGGGCGCGACCTGCCTCGGCGGGCGTCCGCACGGCGGCGGCATGACCTGCACCTCGCACGGCCACACCTTCACCCTCGGCACCCAGACCAGCATCGGCTGACACCCGCCCCGACGACACCGCGCGGGCACGTACTGGACCATCCTGCGCACCTCCATCGTGCTGGACCCGGACGCGCCCGCACTGCGGTGACTGCCAGGCCTGACCAAGGCGGGCCTGGGCGGCAGTGTCGGCAGCGGCCGGCAGTGGTTCAGCTGGATCCACGTCGAGGACTGGCTGGCCATCGTGCGCGCCGGGCTGGGCCTGGACCCGCGGGTCGGCCTGCCCACCGGCGTGGTGGTCTCAGCCACCGACTTCCCGGTGCGTAACAGGGAGCTCATGACCACCCTGCGCAGGCAGCTGCGCCGCCCGTGGTCACCGCCCACCCCCGCGGCCGCCCTCGCCGTGGGCCCGGTCCTCCTGCGCACCGATCCGGCGCTCGGGCTGACCGGCCGGCACGCCACCTCGGAGGTGCTGCGGCACAGCGGGTTCCGCTTACCCGACCCTCGACGAGGCGCTGTCGGACCTGCTGCCGCGCTGACCCGGCCATGCGCGGGGTGTGATCCGGGACAACCCCTCGATCCAGGTGTCACGTTTCGGCCCGCTCCGGCGTCTCATGTTCATGAACGCCACCGCGAACCGCGCCGATGCCGCCGACCAGCGGTATCACCTGGCCGCGGGCCTGAAACGCTCCATCAACAAGGTCTTCCCGACCCACTGGTCGTTCCTGCTCGGGGAGATCGCGCTCTACAGCTTCATCATCTTGCTGCTGTCCGGGGTCTACCTGACGCTCTACTTCGAGCCGTCCATGACCGAGGTGACCTACGACGGCAGCTATCAGCCGCTGCGCGGCGTCCAGATGTCGGCCGCCTACCGCAGCGTCCTGGACATCTCCTTCGACGTGCGCGGCGGGCTGTTCGTGCGGCAGGTCCACCACTGGGCCGCCCTGCTGTTCGCGGCGTCGATCATCATCCACATGTTCCGGGTGTTCTTCACCGGCGCCTTCCGCAAACCCCGCGAGGCCACCTGGGTGATCGGCGCGGTCCTGTTGATCCTGGCCATGTTCGAGGGCTACTTCGGCTACTCGCTGCCCGACGACCTGCTCTCCGGCACCGGCCTGCGGTCACCGCTGGGCGGCATCACCATGGCGGTCCCGGTGGTGGGCACCTGGATCCACTTCTTCCTCTTCGGCGGGGAATTCCCCGGCACCGTCCTGATCCCGCGGCTCTACATCACCCACGTGCTGCTGTTCCCGGGAATCATGCTGGCGCTCATCGGCGCTCACATCGCACTCGTCTGGTACCAGAAGCACACCCAGTTCCCCGGTCCCGCCCGCACCGAGCGAAATGTGGTGGGCGCGCGCATCGTTCCGGTGTTCTCCCTGGACCAGGGCGCGTTCTTCGCCTTCACCCTGGCCACCGTTGCGCTCATGGGCGGGCTTTTCCAGATCAACCCGATCTGGAATCTGGGGCCCTACAACCCGGCCCAGGTGTCGGCCGGATCCCAGCCCGACTTCTACATGATGTGGACCGACGGCCTGGCCCGGCTCATGCCGCCCTGGGAGATCTACCTGGGCCGATACACCATTCCCGCGCCCTTCTGGGTGGCGGTGGTGATGGGCATCGTACTGGCGGTGATCCCGCTGTACCCGTGGATCGAGAAGCGGCTGACCAAGGACACCGCGCACCACAATCTGCTGCAGCGGCCGCGAGATGTGCCGGTGCGCACCGCGATCGGGGCCATGGCCATCGCCTTCTATCTGGTGCTCACCTTCGCCTGCGTGAACGACATCATCGCGCTGAAGTTCGACGTCTCCCTCAATGCGACCACCTGGTTCTTCCGGATCGCGCTGCTGACCCTGCCGCCGCTGGCCTACGCCGTGGCCTACCGGTTCTGCCTGGGCCTGCAACGCAGCGACCGGGCCGTGCTCGAGCACGGCATCGAGACCGGCATCATCAAACGGCTGCCGCACGGCGAGTACATCGAGGTGCACCAGTCGCTCGGGCCGGTGGACCGGCACGGCCATCCGATTCCCCTGGAGTACCAGGGCGCGGCCGTCCCGAAGAAGATGAGCAAGCTCGGCTCCGCCGGCAAACCCGGACCCGGCGGGTTCCTCACCGCCGACCCACCCGGGGAGCGCGCGCTCCTCGCCGCCCAGCATCATGATGAGGAGCACACACAGCGCACCATGCTGAAAGCCAAGCAGGACAACGGGAGTCGAGGATGAACCTCCGGACACGCACCGACGACGAGGAATACGGGCTGCTGGTGCCCGCCGCCACCGTCTACGACATGCAGTCCGCGCGCGCCGTCCGGCAGCTGCTGCACTCCCACGGGGTACGCGCCACCATGGGCCGGGCGCGCATCCACCGCTGGCGAAACATCAGGGACCGGTTCCGGATCCTGGTCTTTCCCGAGGACGCCGTGCGCGCCTACGACGTCCTCAGCCGCCACACCAGCTGATCAGAGTTTGGTCAGGGTCCGGCTGTACTGCGGGATCAGCCGGATCTTGCCGGCCGTGCCGAAGTCGATGGTGACCGTCGCCAGCGAGCCGAAGCCCTCGGCGGCGATCACCCGGCCCAGGCCGTACTTGTCGTCGTTGACCCGGTCGCCGACGGCCAGCACCAGACCGGTGTTGTTGCGCTTGACCCCCGCGGCGGCCGGCGCGGGCCGCCGCTCGCCGCGATCGCGCAGACCGGGGCGCGGCTCCGACCAGCCGTCACCGCGGGTCCAATCCCGTTCCAGCCCTTCGTCTTCGCCGCGCCGGCGGAAACCGCGCGAGGTCTGCGACGGAGCCGGCGCCAGCCGCCGCCAATCCATCAGATGGCCCGGAATCTCCTGCAGGAAGCGGGATTCCGGATTGGAGACCGGCTGCCCCCAACCCGAACGGACCACGGCACGGGTCAGATACAGACGCTTGCGGGCGCGCGTGATGCCCACATACGCCAGCCGGCGCTCCTCCTGCAGCTCCGTCGGATCGCCCAGGGCGCGCATGTGCGGGAACTGGCCGTCCTCCCAGCCGGTCACGAACACGACCGGGAACTCCAGGCCCTTGGCGGTGTGCAGGGTCATCAACGTGACCACGCCGGAACCCTCTTCGGGAATCTGGTCCGCGTCGGCCACCAGCGAGACGCGCTCCAGGAACGCCGCCAGCGAACCCGGCTCCGGTTCGCCCTCGGCCTGCTCGGGCAGCATGCCCTCGGCCCGCGCGGCTTCCACATTGTTGCGCGCCTCGGAACTGAATTCGCGTGCGACGCTGACCAATTCGTTGAGGTTGTCCAGGCGCGCGCCGTCCTGCGGATCGTCGGAGGCCTCCAGCTCGGCGCGATAGCCGGTGCGGTCCAGCACCGCCTCCACCACCGAACCCACATCCGGGAAGTCCATGTCGGCCTGCGCGCCCGCCGCCCGGATCTCCTCCAGCAGCTCCAGGAATCCGGCGATGGCCCGCTGTGAGCGGCTGTTGAGCAGAGCCACCTTGCCCGCGGCGGCGTCCCGGAGCGCCTGCGCGAAGCCGATATTCCGCTGTTCGGCGTGCACTGCCACGCAGGCCTCCGCACGGTCGCCGATGCCGCGGCGCGGCGTGTTGAGCACCCGCCGCAGGCTCACCGCGTCATCCGGGTTCTCCAGGACGCGCAGGTAGGCCACGATGTCGCGAACCTCCTTGCGCTCGTAGAAGCGCACCCCGCCGACCACCTTGTAGGGCAGCCCCATGCGGATGAAGATCTCCTCCAGCGCCCGCGAATTGTTGTTGGTGCGGTAGAAGACCGCCACATCCGCGTAGTTGGCGTCGCCCTGGTCCACCAGCCTGTCGATCTCGCGGGCCACGAACGAGGCCTCGTCGTGCTCGTTGTCGGCCACATAGCCGACGATCAGATCGCCGTCGCCCTGGTCGGTCCACAGCTTCTTCTCGCGCCGGCCCTCGTTGCGGGCGATCACCGCGTTGGCGGCGGTCAGAATGTACTGGGTGGAGCGGTAGTTCTGTTCCAGCAGAATGGTTTCCGCATCCGGGAAGTCGCGCTCGAACTCCTCGATATTTCGGATGGTGGCGCCGCGGAAGGCATAGATGGACTGGTCCGCGTCACCCACCACGCACAGCTCCGAGGGCGGCACCCGATCCTCGGCAGCGGCATCGTCACCCGGCCCGCCCCGATGGTGGCCCACCAGTTCACGCACCAGCACGTACTGCGCGTGGTTGGTGTCCTGGTACTCGTCGACCAGCACGTGCCGGAAGCGCCGCCGGTAGTACTCGGCCACCTGCGGATGCCGCTGCAGCAGCGACACCGTCTCACCGATCAGATCGTCGAAGTCGAGGGCATTGGCCGCGCGCAGCCGCCGCTGGTACTCGGCGTAGACCCGGGCCACGATGCGCGGCAGCTCGCTGTCCTCGGTCTCGGCGTCGGCCGCCGCCTGCGGCGGGTCGATGAGCTCGTTCTTGAGATTCGAGATGGCGGTGGCGAGCAGGCGCGGCGAGTACTTCTTCGCGTCGATCTCGAAGTCGCGAATGATCATGCCCAGCAGCCGCCGGGAATCGTCCGCGTCGTAGATGGAGAAGTTGGAGTTCAGCCCCGCCAGCAGCGACGCCTGGGTGCGCAGGATGCGCACGCAGCTGGAGTGGAAGGTGGACACCCACATGCCGGCCGCGCGCGGGCCGACCAGCCCGGCCACCCGTTCGCGCATCTCGGCGGCGGCCTTGTTGGTGAAGGTGATGGCCAGCACCTCGCCGGGCCGCACTCCGCGAGCGTCGAGCAGATAGGCGATGCGACGGGTGAGGACAGCGGTCTTTCCGGACCCGGCCCCGGCCACGATCAGCAGCGGGGTGCCGGTGTGCATCACCGCGGCGCGCTGTTGCGGATTCAATCCCTCGAGTAACCGCTCGGTCTTCTGCTCGTCCTGTGCCACCGTCGTATTCATCGCCCATCCACGCTACCGGCGCGCACCGACAGGCGGCGGGGCGGACCGCGCGGGTGTCCGATAAGTGCCGGTCCGGCGAACATCCGGTGAACCGCACCAGGTCGGGAAACTCAGGAGATTCACAAACGCACCTGTTTTGCATAGGTCCCTGTGCATGGCACACTCGTCGCATGACCGGCTCCAAGGCGACACATTGCACCTGAGCCCGATCCAGGGGGGACAATGTGGTGCGGTCCCAGGGGGACAATGTATGGCCAACAGGTCTGATTCTTGGTGAAGAACCGATCGGTAACAGGTTGGGTCCACCCGCCGATCGACGTTCTGGACCACGAGGAGTTGAAGAATGAGCATCTCGACGACGGGACATTCCGAGTCTGCCACCGGCTCGGACTCTGCCCTGCCCTCCGAGGCTGAGATCGACAAGCTGCGCTTGGAAATCGACAAGCTGGACGCCGAAATCCTCGCCGCTATCAAGCGCCGCACCGAGGTCTCGCGCATCATCGGGCGAACGCGTATGGCGAACGGCGGGCCCAAGCTCGTCCACTCCCGCGAGATGAAGGTGCTCGAGCGATTCAGTGAGCTGGGCCAGGAGGGCCACACCCTGGCGATGTTGCTGCTGCGCCTGGGGCGCGGCCGCCTCGGACACTGACAACTCTCGTAAGGCTCTCGGGGGCCTGCGGTGCCCCCGGAACCCCTGAAACCCCCGGCCCTGCCGCCTCAGCAGGGCCGGTTAACGCCGGGCATCGCATGCTCGATACAACATGCGGTGCGTCGCGAAGTGCGGCCCCACACAGACCGCGCTGCATGCGTGCCACGGATGCAGCCTGCCCAAAGCCGCCCCGGGTGTCTCGACCCCGGGGCGGTTCTTTCCTGTCTAGGGCAGGGCGATGTACTTGGTGTCGAGGTATTCCTCGATGCCCTCGAAGCCGCCCTCCCGGCCGAAACCGGATTCCTTCACGCCGCCGAAGGGCGCGGCCGGGTCGGAGATGACGCCCCGATTGACCCCGACCATGCCACTCTCCAGGCCCTCGGCCACCCGCAGCGCCCGGTCCAGACTGCGCGTGTACACGTATGCGACCAGGCCGAATTCGGTGTTGTTGGCCGCGGCCAGGCCCTGCTCCTCGGTGTCGAAGCCGACGATCGGGGCGACCGGGCCGAACACCTCCTCGCGCAGGATGCGGGCCTGCGCCGGGATATCGGTGAGCACCGTGGCCGGATAGAACCAGCCCGGGCCGCCGGGGGCCTTGCCGCCCAGCTTCACCTGCGCGCCCGCCGACACCGCGTCGTCGACCAGCTCGCTCACGGTGTCGAGCTGGTTCTCGTTGACGAGCGGGCCCAGCGTGGTGTCCGGGTCCACGCCATTGCCGAGCCGGTACTCCGCCATGGCCGCCACCAGCTTGTCGGTGAATTCCTGGCGAACCGAATTCTGGACGTGGAAGCGGTTGGCCGCGGTGCACGCCTCACCGCCATTGCGCAGTTTGGCCAGCAGCGCGCCCTGCACGGCGGCATCCACGTCGGCATCGTCGAAGACCACGAACGGGGCATTGCCGCCGAGCTCCATGGAGGTGCGCAGCAGACCGTGCGCGGACTGCTCGACCAGCTTCTTGCCGACCGGCGTGGAACCGGTGAAGGTCAGCTTGCGCAGCCGCGGGTCGTTCAGCAGCGGCGCGGTGACCGCCCCCGAGTGCGAGGTGGTGATGACCGACAGCACGCCGTCGGGCAGGCCGGCCTCGCTGCAGAGCTGTGCCAGCAGCAGCATGGTCAGCGGGGTCTCACCCGCGGGCTTCACGATCATGGTGCAGCCCGCCGCCAGCGCCGGGCCGATCTTGCGGGTGCCCATGGCCAGCGGGAAGTTCCAGGGCGTGATGGCCAGGCACGGGCCGACGGGCTGCTTGTGCACCAGGATTCGGCCGGTCCCGGCCGGGGCGGGCTGGTAGCGGCCGTGAATGCGGACCGCCTCCTCGCTGAACCAGCGGAAGAACTCCGCGCCGTAGCGAACCTCATTGCGGCTCTCCGGCAGGGCCTTACCCATTTCGAGGGTCATGAGGAGGGCGAACTCCTCGGCCCGCGCCGTGATCGCCTCGAACACCGCGCGCAGGATCTCCCCGCGCTGCCGGGCCGGAGTAGCAGCCCATTCGGCCTGCACGGCCGCGGCCGCGTCGAGGGCGCGCACCGCGTCCTCGGGTGTCGCGTCGGCGACCTGGGCGATGATCTCACCCGTCGCCGGATTGTGCACCGGGAAGGTCGCGCCACCGGTGGCATCCACCGGTCCGCCGATCCAAAGTCGCGTGGGAATGGACGAGAGTAGGGCGCTTTCGGTCACCATGAGACGAGCCTAGGCGCGTGTGCGTCCGAGCCGCCGGAGTCCCTGGAATCCGCACCCCGCTGCCAGCCGAAAATCGCTCTGCGCTGGGAGAATCCCGCGAATGACGTCTTGTTACCTGCGCGTCGCAAGGTGAAGGTTGTAACCTCGGCGATCGTGAGCAGCGACATCACCGCATCGGCGGTCTGGCGGAAACTGCACGATCACCACGCCTCTCTCGCCGGGCGGCATCTGCGTGAGTTCTTCGCCGAGGATCCCGAGCGTGGTCGTGAGCTGACCGTGCAGGTCGCCGACCTGCACATCGACTACTCCAAGCATCGGGTGACACGCGAAACCCTGGACCTGCTGGCCGAATTGGCGCAGACCGCCGGGGTCGAGCAGCGCCGCGACGCCATGTTCGCGGGCGAGCGCATCAACACCTCCGAAGACCGCTCGGTCGGGCACGTGTGGTTGCGCCGGCCCGTCGGCGAGCCGCTCACGGTGGACGGCCAGGACGTCGAGACCGACGTGCACGAAGTGCTGCGGCGCATGGGCGAATTCACCGACCAGGTGCGCTCCGGGCAGTGGCGCGGCGCCACCGGCGAGCGCATCGCCACGGTGGTGAACATCGGCATCGGCGGCTCGGATCTGGGCCCGGCCATGGTGACGCTGGGCCTGCGGCACTACGCGGACGCGGGCATCTCGGCGCGGTTCGTCTCGAATGTCGATCCGTCGGATCTGGTGGCGAAGCTGGACGGCCTGAACCCGGCCACCACGCTGTTCATCGTCGCCTCCAAGACCTTTTCCACCCTGGAGACGCTCACCAATGCCACCGCGGCCCGCCGCTGGCTGGTGGCCGCGCTCGGCGAGGACGCTGTCGCAAAGCATTTCGTCGCGGTGTCCACCCACGCGCAGCGGGTGGCGGACTTCGGTATCGACACCGCCAACATGTTCGGCTTCTGGGACTGGGTCGGCGGCCGCTACTCGGTGGACTCGGCCATCGGCCTGTCGGTCATGGCGGTCATCGGCAAGGAGCGCTTCGCCGAGTTCCTGGCCGGAATGCACGCGGTGGACGAGCATTTCGCGAATGCGCCGCTGGCGGAGAACGGCCCGATCCTGCTCGGGCTGCTGGGCGTCTGGTACTCGAACTTCTTCGGCGCGCAGTCCCGCGCGGTGCTGCCGTACTCCAACGACCTGGCCCGTTTCCCGGCCTACCTGCAGCAGCTGACCATGGAGTCCAACGGCAAGTCCGTGCACGCCGACGGCACCCCGGTCACCACCTCCACCGGCGAGATCTTCTGGGGCGAGCCCGGCACCAATGGCCAGCACGCCTTCTACCAGCTGCTGCACCAGGGCACCCGGCTGGTGCCCGCCGACTTCATCGGATTCGCCCGTCCGGTCAGCGATCTGCCCACCATGGACGGCTCGGGCAGCATGCACGACATCCTGATGAGCAACCTCTTCGCCCAGACCAAGGTGCTGGCCTTCGGTAAGACCGCCGAGGAGATCGCGGCAGAGGGCACCGCCCCGAACCTGGTGCCGCACAAGGTGATGCCCGGCAACCGGCCCTCCACGGCCATCCTGGCGCCGCAGCTGACCCCGTCGGTGCTGGGCCAGCTGATCGCCCTCTACGAGCACCAGGTCTTCACCGAGGGCGCGATCTGGGGCATCGACAGCTTCGACCAGTGGGGCGTGGAACTGGGCAAGCAGCAGGCGCTGGCTCTGGCGCCGCTGCTGACCGCGGCGGAAGAGCCCGCGCCGCAATCGGATTCGTCCACCGACGCGCTGATCCGCTGGTACCGCTCCAACCGCAGCTGATCGAGCCCGGACCGCGCTGATCGGGCGTCACTCGTCGGCGCGGCCCGTCTGCCGACCCGAGCAGAGCAGGTCGGGGTGTCGATTCGTCGCCGCCACCCCGTTGGACCCGGCGCGGCGGATGATGCCCCGCGGCGTCCAGAACCTCCCCTACCGCAACGGGATCCAATCACCCCGAGTGACCTCGGCGCGCGGCAGCCGAACTCGCTCCGGGGCCGTCAGGGCCGCGCGATGGGGCCGGTCCGCCACGACGCCTCCGCGTCGATCGGTACGGTCCGCATGACGGGTTCGATCCGGTCGCCGGTCAGCCCGATTCCGCCGAGAGCCGCCCGGAACGCCGAAAGGCGCGCCCTGCCGGGCGCGCCTTTCGGATCGGGTCGGGTTGCGGGTCAGTCCCGTTCGGGGCCGAGCGAGATGCCGCGCGAGGCCAGCCAGGGCAGCGGGTCGATCTTGTCGACGCCGTTCAGCCAGACCTCGAAGTGGCAGTGCGGGCCGGTCGAGAAGCCGCGGTTACCGACGGTCGCGATCTGGTCACCCGCCAGCACGCGCTGGCCCTGCGAGACGGTCGCGGTGTCGATGTGGCCGTAGATGGTGACGGTGCCGTCGTCGTGGAGCAGCCGGACCCACATGCCGAAACCGGAAGCGGGACCGGCCTCGAGCACGGTGGCGTCGGCGACCGCGTAGATCGGGGTGCCGATCGGAGCGGCGATGTCCACGCCCTGGTGGGCGACGCCCCAGCGGATGCCGAAGCCGGAGGTGAAGGTGCCCGCGGCGGTGAACTTGGTCCACAACGGCCGGTTCTTCAATGCCTCCTGGTTGGCCATGTCGGCGGCGAACTGCTTGCCCTTGGCCAGAATGTCGTTGAACTGGTCCAGGCTCGCGGGCGCGTTCGGGCTCACCACCTGGGGCGATCCGGGTGCGCCGTCGCCGACCACCGAGGTCGCCGCGACCTCCTTGACCTGGTTGGCGGCCTGGTAGTCGACATTGCTGTTGTCATGGCCCGTGGACTCGATGGTGGCCTGGCCCGCGGCCACGACCGCACCGGCCGCGACCGCGACTACCGCTGCGCGGCCCTTGAGCGCGGTGGGCGGGGCGGGTAGGCGATGGGTGCCGCCGGAGCGGCGCTTGCCGCCGGAGCGGGCCGGGCGCGGCCCGTCGTCGTAGTCGGCGTCGTGCTCGGCTTCGGCTTCCCGCGCACTGCGATTCAGGCGGGCGCCGTCGCCGGAGAACTGGAGCTTCTCGCCGGACGCGGTCTTGAACGTGTAGACCGGTCGGTACTCGTCGGAGGGAGTCGGGTCCGCGGTCGGATCCCAATTGGTCCGCGACTGCGGGGCCCAATCACTCGGATTCGGTGCGGCCCAGCCGTTCACGGTGGTCTGGGCGTTGTAGTCCCAGTTCGGTTCGGGCTGCCAATCGGCGGATTCGTCCCACTGCGGAGACTCACCCCACTGCTGACCGCCGTTCCAGTCCGCTTCGGAATTCCACTGCGAGCCTGAATCCCACTGCGTATCGCCGTTCCAGGCCTGGGTGGCATCCCAGTCGCCGTGGGCGACCCCGCTGTGCATCGGAGCGGGAGCATCGAAGGTGGTCGCGCCGCCGTAGTTCTCTGCGTCCTCGCGATAGCGGTGTCCGCGGCGGGCGCGGGGCTGCGAGGAGAAGGGGCCGTCGCTCATTTGCGCCGGTCCGGAGAGTGCTGCGGGGCTGACAAGTCGCCTGCGGAGCGGCTCATTTCCTGGGGAGCGCTGTGCTGCGTCAAGCCTGCCGTCCTCCTGTCCGTGACCGGGTTGTGACATCGACCGCAACGACGGTAACGAAACGATTGCGGCTCAGCAAGCGATGGACTTGGTTCGACACGCTGCTGTGATATTGATCACGTTCTGAGCGGGAATGTGCTCACTGTGCTTGGGGTAACCGGGTGGGGTTTTTCAATGACGCAACGTAGTAGCCAGTATCGCTGTCCGGGATTCGTGTGTCCCACCTGGCGCGGTGTCAACAAGCTACCGATGAGTAGCATTGACGAGGGGTTTTGGGATTGCGGAGACAGTACCGTGACCTGCGCCACTTAGGCTGTATGCGGCTGATTTCCGCTCCATGTGACTGATTAGAGTCCGAGCCAACCCGCCTCCGACGACGGGCCGCCAACCAAGACGTTGTCACAACAACGCAGACGAGACGGTGAGTACATGGATCTCTTCGAATATCAGGCGAAGGAACTCTTCGTGAAGCACGGAGTGCCTTCGTCGGAGGGCCGCGTCACGGACTCGGCCGAGGACGCCCGTGCGATCGCGGAAGAAATCGGCAAGCCGGTGATGATCAAGTCGCAGGTCAAAGTCGGTGGCCGCGGCAAGGCCGGTGGCGTGAAGTACGCCGCCACCCCGGACGACGCCTTCACCCACGCGCAGAACATCCTGGGCCTGGACATCAAGGGCCACATCACCAAGAAGATCCTGGTTGCCGAGGCCAAGGACATCGCCTCGGAGTACTACATCTCCTTCCTGCTCGATCGCTCCAACCGCACCTACCTGGCCATGTGCTCGGTCGAGGGCGGCATGGAGATCGAGGAGGTGGCCGCCACCAAGCCGGACCGCCTGGCCAAGGTGCCGGTCGACGCCGTCAAGGGCGTGGACCTGGCCTTCGCCCGTTCCATCGCCGAGCAGGGCCACCTGCCCGCCGACATCCTCGACGCCGCCGCGGTGACCATCCAGAAGCTGTGGGAGGTGTTCATCAAGGAGGACGCGACCCTGGTCGAGGTCAACCCGCTGGTGCGTACCCCCAACGACGAGATCCTCGCCCTCGACGGCAAGGTGACCCTGGACGAGAACGCCGAGTTCCGCCACCCCGACCACGCCGAGTTCGCGGACATCGACGCCACCGACCCGCTCGAGCTCAAGGCCAAGCAGAACGACCTCAACTACGTGAAGCTCGACGGCGAGGTCGGCATCATCGGCAACGGCGCCGGCCTGGTCATGTCGACCCTGGACGTCGTCGCCTACGCCGGTGAGAACCACGGCGGCGTCAAGCCCGCCAACTTCCTCGACATCGGCGGTGGCGCTTCGGCCGCCGTCATGGCCGCGGGCCTGGACGTCATCCTCAACGACGAGCAGGTCAAGTCGGTGTTCGTGAACGTCTTCGGCGGCATCACCGCCTGTGACGCGGTCGCGAACGGCATCGTGCAGGCCCTGGAGATCCTGGGCGCCGAGGCCAACAAGCCGCTGGTCGTCCGCCTCGACGGCAACAAGGTCGAGGAGGGTCGCAAGATCCTCGTCGACGCCAACCACCCCCTGGTGACCCTCGCTCAGACCATGGACGAAGGCGCCGACAAGGCCGCCGAGCTGGCTGCGGCCAAGTAAGGACACGAACCAACATGTCTATCTTCCTGAACAAGGACAACAAGGTCATCGTCCAGGGCATCACCGGCGGCGAGGGCACCAAGCACACCGCCCTGATGCTGAAGGCGGGCACGAACGTGGTCGGCGGTGTCAACGCGCGCAAGGCGGGCACCACCGTCAAGCACGTCGACGCCCAGGGCAACGAGGTCGAGCTGCCGGTCTTCGCGACCGTCGCCGAGGCCATGGAGAAGACCGGCGCGGACACCTCCATCGCGTTCGTTCCCCCGGCCTTCTCGAAGGACGCCATCATCGAGGCCATCGACGCGGAGATCCCGCTGCTCGTGGTCATCACCGAGGGCATCCCGGTGCAGGACACCGCCTACGCGTGGGCCTACAACGTGGACAAGGGCGGCAAGACCCGCATCATCGGCCCGAACTGCCCCGGCATCATCACCCCGGGTGAGTCGCTGGTCGGCATCACCCCGGCCAACATCACCGGCAAGGGCCCGATCGGCCTGGTCTCCAAGTCCGGCACCCTGACCTACCAGATGATGTACGAGCTGCGGGACTTCGGTTTCTCCACCGCGATCGGCATCGGCGGCGACCCGGTCATCGGCACCACCCACATCGACGCCATCGAGGCGTTCGAGAAGGACCCGGAGACCAAGCTCATCGTCATGATCGGCGAGATCGGCGGCGACGCCGAGGAGCGGGCCGCGGCCTACATCCAGGCCAACGTCAGCAAGCCGGTCGTCGGCTACGTCGCGGGCTTCACCGCGCCGGAGGGCAAGACCATGGGCCACGCCGGCGCCATCGTCTCCGGCTCCGCCGGTACCGCCCAGGCCAAGAAGGACGCCCTCGAGGCCGCGGGCGTGAAGGTCGGCAAGACCCCGTCCGAGACCGCCGCCCTGGCGCGCGAGATCTTGGAGAAGGCGAGCATCAGCGCCTGATGAGTTCGCGTGCCCCGCTTCCTGGCCGAAGCGGGCACAGGGCGAGATCTGATTGGCTGAATACGAAGGCCGCCTGTCGAATTCGACAGGCGGCCTTCGTGATTCGCGGGCCCGCGACGAACCTGGCCGGGGCGGGGGTTTGCGGGCGCGATGGGCCGGGTAACGCGGTCGTGTCCTGCGCCGATTCGGGTATTGCGGTCGGGCCACGGCTGGTGGTAGATGGTGCCCGCGGCCGTCGAGTGCAGTAGCGTCGGTGGAGGTTCGTGAACGACTCGATAGGAGACGACGACATGTCATACCCGACCGGGGGCTCGGGATACAACGCGCCCCAGCCGACGCCCTCCTCCGTACCCGGCTACGGCTCGCAGCCCACGGGCGCTCCTGCTGCCGGGTCGGGCACGTCGCCCGTTGCGGGCAAGGGCCTGCCGTTCTTCCTCACCGTGGGCGTGGCCGCGCTCGGCGTCATCAACTTCCTGCTCGGCTTCGCGCCCTATATCGGCACCAAGGCCGTCGAGATCGGCAACACCCGGGTCGGCGGTGACACCAGCTTCAGCCTGTTCGAGAGCACCGGCTCCGCGGCGCTGGTGACGATCCTGCTGATCGCGGGTCTGCTGGCCGGCCTGTCGCTGCTGCCCAAGCAGAGCGGCAACACCGGCATCGTGGCGGCCGCCTCGTTCGGCGCGTTCCTGGCCATCCTGTTCGGCTCCTTCGACCTCGGCGACAACGTGACGCTGAAGTGGGGCGGCTGGGTGATCCTGTTCCTGTCGTTCGTGCAGGCCGTGCTGGCCGTGCTGGCGTTGCTGTTCGAGCTCGGCATCGTGAAGGCGCCGGAGCCGAAACCGGCCGCGCCGCAGGGTGGTTACGGTCAGCAGCCGCCGCAGCCGTTCAGCTCCACCGGGCCGCAGTATCAGCAGCAGGCGTTCGGTCAGCAGCCCGGCTACGGTCAGCAGCCGTCGTTCGGTCAGCCGGCGGGGTACGGCCAGCAGCCGCAGCAGCCCTCCTACGGTCAGCCGGCCGGTTACGGTCAGCAGCCCGCGGGCTACGGCACCGGTTCCCAGCCGACCTACGGTCAGCAGCCGCCGTCCTACGGCCAGCAGCCCGCCCAGCCCGGTTACGGCCAGCAGTCGCCGTACGGCACGCCGCAGCAGCCGGCCGGGAGTGCGGACGCGACCCAGCATTTCGGCGCCCAGGCGCAGCGCCCGGCGCAGCCGTTCGGCGGCGAGCAGGCGGCGGATCCGTCGGCGGACGCCACCCGGGCCTTCCGGCCGGGCCAGGACGACAAGTAGTTTCGCCTCCCGTCAGGAGCGGCCTCCGGTATGTCACCGGGGGCCGTTCTCTTTTGCCAGCGCGCCGGTCGTTCCGGCGCGCCTGACCCCACGGTTTCCGAGATGCTGCCACGCTGGATGTCCATGATTGCCCCCAGAACTGCCCTGGCTCGCCTGAGCGACCCCGACCTCCGGGAGCCGCCGCGGCCCCCGGTCCGGCGGCGCGGCGGGGGCGGCGGGGGCTTCGGATCGCTGACCCCGGAACGCGCCAGGGTGCTGATGCTGGTCGCCGCGCGCGCCTCGGCCATCACGCTGCTGGTGATCTTCGTGCTGGTGTACGCCACCCTGTTCGCGGCGGGTAGCGGGATGAGCGGTTCGTCGGGCGCCATCGCTGCGAGCTGGCTTGCGGTGCACCAGGTTCCGCTGGTGATCGGCAAGACCGGGATCGGGCTGTGGCCGCTGCTGCCGACCCTGCTGATGCTGTGGCTGGTGGCGCGGGACAGCGCGCAGGCCGCCGGGCCCGAGTGCGGGACCGCCGAGCTGGGCTGGGTGCTGGGCGCCGCGGTGGGCGGCCCGCTGCTGATCACCGCGGTGTGCCTCGCGGTGGCCGAGGACGCGGCGGCGGTGGTGTCGCTGCAGCCGCCGGACACCCTGGCCGCCTTCGCCTGGGTGCTCGGGCTGAATCTGCTGGCGGCGCTCGTGGGCATCGGTGCGCGGCGCTGGCGCGACTTCGCCGATCTGCTGCCGATTCCCTTGCCGGACTGGGTGGTTCCCGGTTTCCGGGCGGGGCTGCGGGCGGTGGGCCGCCTGCTGCTGGCGGCGACCGCGGTGACCGTGGTGTCGTTCCTGCTGCACTGGTCCCGCCTCGGCGACACCTACCGTGCGGCCGGAAACGCGGTCGGCGCATTGGGTTTGACGCTGCTGTCGCTGGCCTACCTGCCGAATGTCGCGGTTGACGCGGTGAGCGTGCTGGCCGGCGGCCAGGTACAGATCGGCCCGGGATCGTTGAGCCTGTTCGCGATTCAGGGCGCGCCGGTGCCCGCGGTGCCGGTGGTGGCCGCGGTGCCGTCGGGTCCGGTGGCGGTGTGGTGGCTGGTGCTGCTCCTGGCGCCCGCGGCGATCGGGGTGCTGTCGGGCCTGGAGTGTGGTCGTACCTCGCATGATCGGGCGACCGCGCCCTGGGCGACGCTGACCGCCGCCGGGGTGGCGGCCGTCGTGGTGGCGCTGCTGGGCGTGGTGGCCGGGGGCGAGCTGGGCACCTTCGGCCGGATCGCGCCGAATACGGTGGGCGCGGCGCTGGTGTTCGTCTGGCTGGCCGTCGCCGGATACGTGGGCATGCTGGGTGCCCGGTTCTTCAACGGCCCGGCCGTGGTGGCCCCCGCGGCCTTCGACGACGCCTATGACGACGAATACGAGGACGACTACTACACGGACGACGACGCCGAGTACGCGGACGACGACTACGACGATGACGAGTACGACGACTACGACGAGGATTTCGACGACGAGGGCGGCTGGTACGGCGACGAGGATCTCGACGGCGCCCTCGACGCCGAACTGGTCGACGACCAGGACGAGTACGCCGCCGATGCCGCTGTGAAATCCACCGGCAACACCGACATCGTCGACGCGGAAGTGGTAGAGGGAGACCTGCCGGACAAGTAGCAAGTGGACGGTCGTTAGGCTTGAGGGGGCGGGTTCGTTTCCGCCGTCCCCATCCCGCTCCGATCGACAGGGAGTAGTGCGCTGACGTCCACGCCCGCCCCGCAGCTGCCGCCGACCGCGCCCGCGAGCGTCGTGGTGCTGGCTTCCGGCACCGGATCCCTGTTGCGTTCGCTGCTGGAAGCGACGCAGCAGCCGGGTTATCCGGCCACCGTGGTCGCCGTCGGGGTGGATCGCGATTGCGCCGCCACCGAGCACGCCGCGGCCTTCGATGTCTCGTCGTTCAAGGTCGCGTTGCGCGATTTCCCGGACCGCGCCGCATGGGATGTCGCGCTCACCGAGGTGGTCGCCGCCTTCGAACCCGATCTGGTGGTGTCCGCGGGCTTCATGAAGATTCTCGGCCCCGCTTTCATGGACCGTTTCGGCGGTCGCATCATCAATACCCATCCCGCGCTGTTGCCCGCCTTCCCGGGCGCGCACGGGGTGCGGGACGCGCTCGCCTACGGCGTGCGGGTGACCGGTTCCACCGTGCATCTGGTCGACACGGGTGTCGACACCGGGCCGATCCTGGCGCAGGAGGCGGTCACGGTGCTGCCCGATGACGACGAGGACACCCTGCACGAGCGCATCAAGGTCGTGGAGCGCCGGCTGCTGGCGGAGGTCGTCGCCGCTGTCGCTACCCGAGGCATTGTCTCCGATGGACGAAAGGCAGTTATCCCAGATGAGCGAGTTCTCCGGTGAGTGAACGCAAGCCGATCAAGCGGGCCCTCGTAAGCGTCTACGACAAGACCGGTCTGATCGAACTGGCCACCGGTCTGCACAGTGCGGGCGTGGAGCTGGTGTCGACCGGCTCGACCGCCGGCAAGATCGCCGACGCCGGCATTCCGGTCACCAAGGTCGAAGACCTGACCGGTTTCCCGGAGACCCTGGACGGCCGGGTCAAGACGCTGCACCCGCGGGTGCACGCCGGCATCCTGGCCGACACCCGCAAGGAGGAGCACGTCGACCAGCTCGTCGAGCTGGGTGTCGAGGCCTTCCAGCTCGTCGTGGTGAACCTGTACCCGTTCACCCAGACGGTCGCGTCCGGCGCGAGCATCGACGAGTGCGTCGAGCAGATCGACATCGGCGGGCCGTCCATGGTGCGCGCCGCCGCCAAGAACCACCCGTCGGTCGCGGTCGTGGTGAACACCGGTGACTACGCCGACGTGATCGCCGCCGTGCAGCAGGGCGGTTTCACCCTGGCCGAGCGGACCGCGTTGGCCGCCAAGGCCTTCCAGCATACCGCCACCTACGATGTGGCCGTCGCCAGCTGGATGACCAGTGTGGCGGTCCCGGCCGTCGCGCCGGAATCCGAAGGCGCGCAGCAGTTCCCGGAGTGGATCGGCGGCACCTGGCAGCGCGCGGATGTGCTGCGCTACGGCGAGAACCCGCATCAGGCGGCCGCGCTGTACACCAACCAGGATGGCCCGGCCGGGCTGGCGCAGGCGCAGCAGTTGCACGGCAAGGAGATGTCGTACAACAACTACACCGACGCGGACGCCGCCTGGCGCGCCGCCTACGACTTCGACGAGCCGGCCGTGGCGGTCATCAAGCACGCCAACCCGTGCGGTATCGCGGTCGGCGCGGACATCGCCGAGGCGCACCGCAAGGCGCACGCCACCGACCCGGTCTCCGCGTACGGCGGCGTGATCGCGGCCAACCGCGAGGTCTCCGTGGAGATGGCCGAGCAGGTCGCCGACATCTTCACCGAGGTCATCGTGGCCCCGTCCTATGCCAATGGCGCGGTCGAGGTGTTGCAGCGCAAGAAGAACGTGCGCGTGCTGGTGGCCGAGCCGGCCCGGCGCAAGGGTGCGGAGCTGCGTCCGGTCAGTGGCGGTGTGCTGCTGCAGGACCGCGACATCCTCGACGCCGCGGGTGACAGCGCCGCCAACTGGACGCTCGCCGCGGGTGAGGCCGCTGACGAGGCCACCCTGCGCGACCTCGAATTCGCCTGGCGCGCGTGCCGTGCCGTGAAGTCCAACGCCATCCTGCTGGCCGATGACGGCGCGGCCGTCGGCGTCGGCATGGGTCAGGTCAACCGGGTCGACTCCTGCAAGCTGGCGGTGGAGCGGGCCGGTGACCGCGCCAAGGGTTCGGTGGCGGCCTCGGACGCGTTCTTCCCGTTCTCGGACGGCCCGCAGATCCTGGTGGCCGCCGGCGTGCGCGCCATCGTGCACCCGGGCGGTTCGATCCGGGACAAGGACACCATCGAGCTGTGCCGTGAGGCCGGAGTGACCTTGTACCTGACCGGTTCCCGGCACTTCGCGCACTGAGCGTGAGCCCCGCTGACGCGAGTCGTGCAGCGGGACAACAACATCGGGGCAGGGGCCCGGATCGTACATCGATCCGGGCCCCTGTCGCGTGCGCGGACCGCCTCCGCCGCAGTGCCGGGAAAACTAGGTGGCGCTGAGGACTTTTCGATCACCCAGCGGGGACTTCAGCTGGATTTCGAGGGTGCCGAAGACGGCGATCATGGTGCACATCTTGCCGACCGCGTCGGGCAGGGTGCCGGACTTCAGATCGACGGTGACGGTCGAGGAGGTTTCGGTGACAGTGGCGTTCACGCCGTAGCACTCCGGGGAGCCGGTCTGGAAGTTGACCGCGATCCGGTCGGGTGCGACCCGGGTCCAGCTGTCGAACGAAATGCCGTGTGGGCTCACGATACTCGGATCCGCCGTGAAAGCCCGTCCGATCTGCCCGCTGGGCGCCTCGGTGGGCGTGGTCCTGGTGCTGGTCGCGGCGGCGCCGCTCTTCGATTGGTCGCCAGTGTTTTCCGTGCTTCCGCACGCCGTGATGGTGAGCCCGATCAGGGTGGCTGCGGCGGCAGCGATCAGGCGGCGTCCCCGTGTCCCGTACATGGCTGACACCCTAGTGTCCGCGACCGCACGGCAGGCGCACGCGCCGGATTCGGCCCTCTGGCGAATTTCTGGCGAAGACACGCCGAAATCTTCGCAGAACCGGCGCGTAACCGTGCGGTGACCGGCGCGGGATCGGTAGTGTCGTGACAGATGTGCGAATGCAGTTCCGCGCCATCGGCTTATCTCATGATCACCCCCTCCCGAAAGGACGCACCGTGGGCGACTCGTTGAAGGTCGGCGAAGAACTCGGTCGTGGAGAGGCGCTGCAAGGCGGTGCCTACACCCTGACTCTGCAAGATGATGGCAACCTGGTGCTGTCCGAACCGAGCGGCAATGTCGTGTGGGCCACCGGCACCAACGGCCAGGGCGTCGTCCGGGCCACCCTGCAAGACGACGGCAACTTCGTTCTCTACAAGGAGGA
Source organism: Nocardia sp. NPDC051981 (assembly GCF_040680715.1). NCBI lineage: Bacteria > Bacillati > Actinomycetota > Actinomycetes > Mycobacteriales > Nocardiaceae > Nocardia > Nocardia sp. NPDC051981. Next base: position 210,252 of record NZ_JBFAXK010000008.1, read on the forward strand.
CGGCGCCGCCTGGTCCACCGAGACCAATGGCAAGAACGTGGACCGTCTGGTCGTCCAGCCCGACCGCAATGTGGTGCTGTACGGCTCCGAAGGCGCCGTCTGGTCGTCGGGCACCAACACCGACGACCCGCTCCCCGCGCCGGAGCCGGTCCAGGCCCAGCCCGCCGCGGTCGTCGAGGACGTGCCCCCGCCGCCGCCCGCCGCCCAGACCTACACTGTCGAGCCGGGTGACACCCTGTGGGCGATCGCCGAGCGCTTCTACGGCGACGGCAACCGCTACCAGGAGATCGCCGACGCCAGCGGCATCGACAACCCTGACCTCATCCAGCCCGGCCAGGTGCTGACCATCCCGTAAAGCGCGGCCCTGCCGACGTTTACGAGAAATGATGCCCCCGAGTGCGGATGCACTCGGGGGCATCATGTTCGGGCAGGTGGGGATCCTGCGCTGACAAACGGTAAGCCCCGACCGAGGCGGCGCGGGGCTTTCCTGTTGTAGTGGGGGTTTCAGGGGCGAAGCCCCTGAGAGTCCGAGAGTTGTTTCAACTCTAGGGTTTTCGTCCGGCGATGTCGCGAGCTATCGGCTCGTGAAGGGCAGCAGAGCCATCTCGCGGGCGTTCTTGACGGCGACGGCGACCTCGCGCTGCTGCTGCGGGGTCAGCCCCGTCACCCGGCGGCTGCGGATCTTGCCGCGGTCGGAGATGAACGTGCGGAGCAGGTTCACGTCCTTGTAGTCGACGGTCTCGACGCCGGCGGCGATCAGGGGATTCTTCTTCGGGCGACGGGCCTGCTCGGCACGGACCTTCTTCGACGGTGCTCGCTTCACTGCCATGTCAGCGGTTCCTCACTCACGAATCGTGGATGCTTACCAGCTCGATTTGTGCACACCGGGCAGCTCTCCTCGATGGGCCATCGCGCGAACGCGCACGCGCGAGAGACCGAACTTGCGGAGATGACCACGCGGGCGTCCGTCCGCGGCGTCCCGATTGCGCAATCGTACCGGACTGGCATCCCGTGGCAGCCGCTGCAGGTCGGCCTGCGCGGCCGCCCGTTCGCTGTCGCTGCTCTCCGGTTTGCGGATGATCTCCTTCAATTCCGCGCGCCGCTGCGCCCATCGTGCCACGACGAGTTTGCGCGCTTCGTTCTTGGCGATCTTCGATTTCTTGGCCACGTCACCGGTCCTCGCGGAAGTCGACGTGCCTGCGGGCGACCGGGTCGTACTTCTTCAGGATCATCCGGTCGGGATCGTTGCGCCGGTTCTTGCGGGTGACGTAGGTGTAGCCGGTCCCGGCCGTGGACTTCAGCTTGACGACGGGCCGGATGTCGGTCGATTTCGATGCCATTGTTCTCCCTTTCAGATCTTCTGGCCGCGGGCGCGCAGCCGGGCTACCACTGCCTCGATGCCGTCGCGGTCGATGGTCTTGATGCCCTTGGTGGAGACGGTCAGCGTGATGCGCCGGTCCTCGCTGGGCAGGTAGTAGGTCTTGCGCTGGATATTGGGGTCCCAGCGCCGGTTGGTCCGCTTGTGCGAGTGCGATACGGACTTGCCGAAGCCCGGCTTGCGGCCGGTGACCTGGCAGATGGCCGACATGGGCACTCCCTTCCGGTGGTAGATGTACATGACAATCGTTTTCGACAACGAATCTATTCCACGGTACCCTCGGTCCTCGGTAATTGAAAATCATTGTCGAAAGGTGGACCGGTGCCGTCCGAACGCAAGCCAGTGCTCGTCCTCGCGGGACTCCCCGGACGCGCCGCCGAGGGTGTCGAGCACGTCGCTCGCCTGCTGGGCGGGAAGCCCGGAACGGTCGTGGTCCGGCACGACGTGAGCGAGCTACGCCAGGGCGTGGTGCGGCGCATCGTCCGCATCGACGGCCGGGAGACCACGACCGTGCTGGAACTCGCGCACGGCTGCGTCTCCTGCACCTTGCGCGCCGACCTGCTGCCCTACCTGTGCCTGCTGGCCGAGCGGGATTCGGTGCGGCGCATCGTGCTCGCGCTGGATCCGGCCTTCGAGGCGGAGGCGGTGTGCCAGGCCATCGCCGACGTGACGGTGACCGGCGTGGTCGGCCGGGTGGACGGCCCGGCCGGGCGCAGCGTGCGCATCGACACCGTCCTCACCTGCGTCGACGCCCGCGACTGGCTGGCCGACGCCACCGGCGACGACACGCTGTCCGAACACGGCCATGCCACCGCGGAGGACGAGCGCACGGTGGCGCAGCTGGCCGTCGGCCAGGTCGAATTCGCCGATGCCCTGGTGGTTTTCGACGGCGACGACGATCTGCTGGACCGCGAGCGCACCGCCGCCGTGCTGGCCCGGCTGGCCCCGCGCGCCCCCGTCGCCCGGGTGGCCGGGCCGCCCGCGCTCGGCGTGGACGACCTGATCTGGCTGCTGCGCCGGGTACCCGAGGACGCGCGCCGCGGCGCACCCTTCGATCCGCACGCCCCGCTGCTGGCCGGCGGTCCGCCGCTGGAGCCGGATTGCGGTGTGGCACTGGTGGAATTCGCCACCGACCGCCCCTTTCACCCCGATCGGCTGCACTCGGCCATCGACGTGCTGCTGGACGGCGTGGTGAGCGCCCGGGGCCGGGTATGGCTGGCCACCCAGCCGGACGAGGTGGTGTGGCTGGAGTCGGCGGGCGGCGGCCTGCGGGTCGGCGGCGCGGGAAAGTGGCTGGCGGCCATGGCATCCGGGGAACTGGACGGGGTGGATCCGGAGCGGCGCGCGCTGGCCTCGCTGCGCTGGCACGAGCACTTCGGCGACCGCCACACCTCGCTGGTGATCCTGGTCGCCGACGCCGATCCCGAGGAGGTCCGCCACGCGCTGCACTGGGCGCTGGTGGACGAGGACGAACTGCGGCAGGTGCGCTTCGCGCCCGAACGGGTCGCGCTGTGGCCGGACCCGTTCGGCGATCAGCACGAAGAGCCGTGTGACACAACCCGATCCGTACCCATCGCCGGGGACGGCGCCACTCGCAACAATGAAAGGTGAAGTGATGAAACAGGGAATTCATCCCGACTACCATCCGGTGGTCTTCCAGGACGTGAGCACCGGAAGGTGCTTCCTGACCCGTTCCACCGCGGTGTCCACTCGCACCATCGAGTGGGAGGACGGCAATACCTACCCGCTGCTGGTGGTCGATGTGACCTCGGATTCGCATCCGTTCTGGACCGGGAATCAGCGTGTGCTCGACACCGCGGGCCGCGTGGAGAAGTTCGAGCGCCGCTATGGCAAACGCGTTCGCGGCAATCGCGATTCGACCAGGCATGAGGAGAACTGACCATGGCCGTTCCGAAGCGCAGAATGTCGCGGGCCAATACCCACGGCCGGCGCTCGCAGTGGAAGGCGACTCCGCCGGATCTGATTCCGATCGAGGTCGGGGGAGCGGTGTACCGGGTGCCGCGCCGGCTCGCGCGGGCGGTACAGCGCGGCCTGATCGGACGATCCCGACAATAGCCCCGAAGTTGCTGTCCCGCCGGGCATCTGCCCGGGTGTTGCCCCTACCGTGCTCGATCGTCCGAATGTGGCGTGGGTGCGAAAAAGTTTCCCCGAAGTTGTGAACTCGTAGCCTGGCGACGGTATTCTCGTGCCTTGAGGGCGGGTTCTTCTGATCACAGAAGAACCCGCTCATCGCCACTTCAGGGCCGGTTCAGGCTCGCTTTCACGCCAGTTCACGCACTGTTCCGCAAGAACACGCGGTCCGGTCGGTCGCTGGCCGTGTGCTGGAACAAATCCGACAAATCGGCCAAATCAACTGTCGGATACCGCTTTCGGCCGCTGCTCCGCCGGAGCTTGTCCCGCGGCGGCCGGATGGTCGTTCGGGCCGGCGCCCCAGCCGGGCAGCGGCACTCCGGGCAGCAACTGCTCGAGCTTTGCCAGCTGATCGGCGATCGCCGTGGCCGGACCCTCCACCAGCGAGAAGGGGAACGGCCAGCGATGCTGACCCGACAGTCGCGCCACCTCGTCCTTGAGCTCGGCCGTGGTGGTCTCCAGATCGCTGATCTCGGTACGCAGTTCGTCGATCTGCGCGAGTGCCGCCGCCAGCCCGTCCACCACCGTCCGGTCGCGGCCCTGGGCATCGGTGCCCAGCTGCGGCCAGCCCTGCAGACCGGGACCGCGCAGCTGAGTCTGGATGTCGCGCAACACCTCGTCCTGTTCGGGAGTCAAGTCGGGTTCCTCCGTTTCCACATCCCACTGGCCGAAGTCGGCTCGGTCGGTTTGGTTCACATCGCATTGCACCCCGTCGACCGTGACCTGCTCGCCGGTCTGATAGAGGGCGATACGCGGATCGATATTCCCCCCGGACCAGGCCACCGTCTGCCACGCCCAAGTCGCGGTCCCGCTGTTCAGAGCCCGGCTCACCGGCCAATATCCGCCGTAGATCCCGACATTCGCGCGTCCGATGACGCTGGCCGCGCCGTCCAGGTAGGCGTCGATGGGCACCTGCTGCTGCGGGGTGGCGTCGAAATCGGCGGAGAAGTAGATGGGCCGGTCGGCCCGGCCTCCGCAGCGCAGCACCTGGGCCAGCGCGGCGCGCGCATCGGTGACACCCGCGCCGTAGCCGTCGAGCATGCGGGCGGCCGTGGTTTCCCAGTTGGAGACGATGGAAATGCCCTGTGCGCGCAGGCCGTCCGCCTCGGCGGGAGTGAGGAGCTTGCCCGGCAGGCTGGGCCCGCCGTCGGACAGGTAGCGGATGACGAAGTCGTATCCGGCCGCCCTGATGGCACTCGGCGCGGGACGACCTGCGGCGTAGTCCAGCCCGAAACGCATGGTTCCCACTGTAATTCGGCGGACACGCCGACTGTGCCGGATTGCGGTGGTTGACTGGTCGGCTAGGAGCGAAAGTCGCGGAGAGGCGGAAAGGTGATGACCGATGCCGATACGCAATGAGGCCTGGCCCCCGGGAACACCGTGCTGGGTCGACTGTCAGGTCGACGATCCGGCGAAGGCCGGTGAATTCTACGCCGCGCTCTTCGGCTGGGACATGCAAGGCGGCGGCGAGGACGCCGGGGGATACCTCATGGCCCTGCGCGACGGACACGCGGTGGCGGGCATCGGGCCCAAGCCGGAGGCCGGGGTGCCGTCGGTGTGGACCACGTACCTCGCGGTCGCCGACGCCGACAAGGCCGCCGAGCAGGTGACCGCGGCGGGCGGCAGCCTGCTGGTGCCGACCTTCGATGTGCTGGAGTCCGGCCGCATGTTCGTGGCCGCCGACGCCTCCGGCGCGCCCTTCGCGGTCTGGGAGGCCCGCGCGCACGACGGCGCGGCGGTGTACAACGAACACGGCGCCTACGTCTGGAACGACCTGCACACCGGCGATTTCGCCGCCGCCAAGGCCTTCTACGGCGAGGTCTTCGGCTTCACCTTCACCGAATTCGACGACGAGGCCGTGCGCTACGCCACCTTCACCCCGCCCGGCGGGACCGAGTCGGTCGGCGGCATCAACGACGACAGCGTCAACGGCGTCGCCGCCGCCCAGCCCTACTGGCTGACCTGGTTCCAGTTCGAGGGCATCGACTCCGGCCTCACCCGGGCCGTGGAGCTGGGCGCGACCGTGCTCATGTCCGCCACCGACGGGCCCTTCGGCCGGATGGCCATCATGGCCGCGCCGCAGGGTGAACTGTTCGGCCTGCTCGATCCCACCACCGCCGAGCCGCCCGCGGCCGCAGGCTGATCACGGCCGCCGCGGACCCTGCTGCGCCGTGGCCTGCTGCGAGGCCGCCTGCAGCGAAGTGCCGTGCGCCGCCTGCGGATCCGCGGTCCGCATCGGGGTCCGCGCCGCGCGCCGGTCCGGCGCGACCAGAATGGCCGTGATCGGAATCGTCAGCGACAGCGTGCCGATGATGAAGGTCGGCACGAAGAAGTTGAACAGCACGTTGCCGTGCGGAGCGGCCGCGGCCGGGTCCACGTGCACCTCGAGCCCGGTCAGCCCGGCATAGTGCATGCCGATCACCAGGATCGCGTACAGCACCGCGCCGGCCAGCACCATCGGCACCGAGCCGACCCACAGGCTGAACCACAGCATCAGCGCCGAGAGCACGAAGGCGATCACGTACACCGCCACCGAGGACACCAGGCTGCGATCGACACTGCCCTGAATCCGGATGGCGCCCAGCAGCAGCTGGTGGACGTCACCGAAACCGAAGGCCATCACGGCCGCCGCCACCAGCAGCCGCCACCAGACCAGCCGCCGGCCGTTGATGAGCAGCGCCGCGAACACGGTGGCGGCCGACAGCACCGAGAACAGGGTGATGGACACGTTGTCGTAGCGCAGCTGAGTGCCCCGCACGTCGAAGCCGAGCATCGACACGAAGACCGGCATGGCGACGCCGACGCCGCCGATGGACACCGCCGCCACGAACAGCCACACGATCCGGAACCGCTGGGTCACCGACTTGGTGGACTGGCGAATGCAGGCCAGGCCGCACGCCGCGCCCGCGAACGACACGATCAAGGCCAGCGCCAGCACCCAGTAGCCCATGGAGAAGTAGATCATCCCGACACCTCTGTCTTCGTCTGCTGCGTCCCTGGACGCGCGAACCGCTAACCGTGCTGCGCGGTTTCGCGCTGTGCGGCCGTCAGCCGTTCGATCGCGTACTCGGTGACGGCGGCCAGCGCCCGGCGCACCTCGGCCGGGTCGCGCGCGTCGATGTCCACGATCGGCACGCCCTCGCGCACGCTGAGCGCCTCACGGAGCTCGGTGACCGGGAAGCGCGGCGCGTCCGGGAAGCGGTTGACCGCGATCAGGAACGGCAGCGACTTGGCCTCGAAGAAGTCCACGGCCGCGAAGCTGTCCTCGATGCGGCGGGTGTCGACGAGCACCACCGCGCCGATGGCGCCGCGGATCAGGTCGTCCCACATGAACCAGAACCGCCGCTGCCCGGGCGTGCCGAACAGGTACAGCACCAGGTTGCCGGGCAGGATGATGCGGCCGAAATCCATGGCCACCGTGGTGGTTTCCTTGCCCGGCGTGGCGGCGAGGTCGTCGACCCCGTCGGAGTAGCCGGTCACCATGGCCTCGGTGCGCAGTGGCACGATCTCCGAGACCGCGCCCACGAAGGTCGTCTTGCCGGCGCCGAAACCGCCGGCTACGACGATCTTGGTCGAGGCCGTACGCGACTCCTCACCCGGTCGCGGCGGGTACTGCAGCGCCAGGTTCGGGAACTGCCCGGTTGTGTACCCGGGGGCCCCGTGCGGGCCACCGGGGTAGCCTCCGCCGTCATAGGGCGCGGAGTCCATGCAGTGTCCTCTCCATTAGTGACCGGCGCTCGTCGAAGGTCGCCTGATCGCTCAAAGTCGAATGCACACGCAGGGTTCCGGCGACGACGAGATCGCCGATCACGACCCGCACCATACCCAGTGGCCGGCCCAGATGGGCCGCGATCTCGGCAACCGAGAGCCGCGCCGTACCGAGTCGCAGGATCTCGGTGCGGACGTCACCGGCGGGCCAGTCGAAATGGGCTGTGTAGGACAGGGTTTCGACGACCGCCTCGAGCGGTAGCTCCACCGCCGGCTCGGTGCGGCCGGAGGTCAATGCGTAGGGACGAACACGTGTGGTCGGTGGCCGGTTACCGCCGCCGCCAAGGGGATTGGTCATGCGCAGCTCATCTAGGCAGTGCGGGCGGTGGCCGAGACCACGGACCCGACCCGGTCGACCAGTAGGGCCATTTCGTAGCCGATGCGGCCGATGTCGTGCTGCTTGTTGGCCAGCACCGCCAGATGCGAGCCATTGCCGACACTCATGACCAGCAGGTAGCCGCGTTGCATCTCGACGATGGACTGCATCACCTTGCCGCCCTCGAAAAGCTGTGCGGCCCCGGTGGACAGGCTGGCCAGACCCGCGGTCACCGCGGCCAGCTGCTCACCGCGGTCGGCCGGCAGGTGCGGGCTGGTGGCCTGCAGCAGACCGTCCGCGGAGACCAGGACGGCGTGCGAGACGCCCGGTACCTCCCGGGTGAAGCGGGTGACCAGCCAGTTCAGATTCTCATCGGTGGTGGTGCGCTGGGTGTCGGTCATGCATGCCCTCCGTCGTTGTACTGGGAGTCGGCCCGCCCGGAGCGGACGCCGCTGAGATGCCTGGAGAGGCTGTCGCGGATCTCGTCCGGATTGCGGCCGGTACCGTCGTCCTCCTGGGCGACGGCACCGGGCACCAGCTGGGCGCCGGGCCGCCGAATCGGCAGGCCGCCCTCGGTGCGACTGGTTGTGGTCGGATTGGCCGCCTCTTCGGCCGCGGCCCAGCCGCTGTCCGAACTCGACGACCAGGCAGCGCCGTCCTGGTTCCCGTCGGCCGGTTCCACCAGCCATTCGGAGACCATGCGCTGATAGATCGGGGTCGGGGCCGCGCCGACCGGACGCAGGCCGGGCGGGGGAGCGACCGGGCGCGCGGCGGCAGGTGCGGCCTCGTCGCCGCGAACAATGGTGTCGGCGTTGCCGTTCGTGCCGCCGTTGCCGTTCGTGCCGCCGTCGCCGTTCGTGCTGCCGTTGGTGCCGGCGGCCGGGATCGTGGGCCGATCGTTGTCGCCGAAGGCGCTGTACCCGTTGCCGAAGTAGCTGCCGGTATCGGGCCCGTTCGGATTCCAGCTCCGCGCCGGCTCCGCGATCTGCGGCTGGGGGGCGGGCGCGACGGTCTCGGGCATCCAGACGGACTCGGGAGCCGGCTCCGGCTCGGGCGTGCGCGCCTCGCCCCAGTAGTGCACCGGTGCGGGACTCTGCTGCGGCGCAGCCGGTTCCGGCCGCAGCGCGGACACGCTGTAGGCACGCGCGTCCTCGGGTTCGGTGAAGGCGTCGGTGAAGCCGTCGGAGAACCGGTCCTGCACCTGCGCCGGCTGCGGCGCCTCGGTGAACGTGGGAACGATCGGCTGCTCACCGGTGTCGGGGCCCGGCTTGCGCTGTGGCAGGCCGGAACTGGTGAAACGCGCGGTGGTGGTGGCCGCGGCGGGCTCGGGCAGGTTCGGCACCGGGGTCAGCCGCGGCGGGGCGAGCACGGGTTGCGGGTCCGTGATCGGGCCCGAGGGCGCCGGGATCGGGCCGGACGGTACCGGAATCGGCCCGGACGGCATCGCGATCGGGCCGGAGGCCAGGGCCGCCGGGGGCACCGGCAGCGGGGAGGCGACAGGGTACTGACCCGTGGGGTCGCCGACGCGCTCCGGCGCGGGCGAGACCAGGCTGCCCGGTAGGTGCACGCTGCCGGTGATGCCCGGCTGCTGCACCATGGCGGAGGTGCGGCGCAGGCTGACGGTGATGTTGTGCCGCTTGGCCAGGCGGCCGACGACGAAAAGACCCATGCGGCGGGCGGTCTCGACATTGACCTCGCCACCGGAGGCCAGGCGGTCGTTGATGCCCTGCAGGTCCTCGGCGTTCATGCCGAGGCCGCGGTCGGTGATCTCGATCAGGTAGCCGCCGTCCACGGCGCGCGCCACCGACACCGCCACCGGGGTGGTGGGCGGGGAGTAGCGCAGCGCGTTGTCGATCAGCTCGGCCAGCAGGTGCTCGATGTCGACGGCGGGCTCACCGGCGACGATGCCGTCGGGCACGGTGCCGATCTCCACGCGCTGGTAGTCCTCCACCTGGGAGACCGAGGACCACAGCATGTCCGACAGCGGCACCGGCGCGAGATGGCCACGGCGCAGCGCGGTTCCGGCCAGCACCAGCAGGTTGTCGCCGTTGCGGCGCATGCGGGTGGCGAGGTGGTCGAGGCGGAACAGCGATTGCAGGCGCTCGGAGTCGTCCTCGTCGCGCTCGAGCTCCTCGATCAGCGACAGCTGCTGCTCCACGAGGGATTGGCTGCGGCGCGAGAGGGTTTCGAACATGTTGCCGATCTGCAGGCGCAGTCGCGCCTGTTCGGCGGCCAGATGGAGGGCCTGGGAATGGATGTCGTCGACGGCTCGGGCCAGCTGCCCGATCTCCTCGGTGGTGTGCACGTCGACCGGCGAGATCTCCGGGGTCGCGCCGCCGGCGCGCACCACCTCGAGTTCCTGCGGCAGGTCGATGTGGGCCACCTGCAAGGCGTCTCGCCGCAGGCGGCGGACCGGGACGACCAGCGAGCGGGCTACCACCAGCGCCAGCGCGAGACCGGCCAGCAGCATGCCGATCACGATGGAGGTGTCGCGCAGGACGTTGTTGCGCGCCTCGGTGGTGAGGGCGGCCAGCTTGGAGTCCATCGAGTTCGCGACCGTGGACACTTCCTTCTCGTAGGCGTCGGCACTGCCGCGCAACGAGTCCTGCATGGCCGGCAGGCTGCCCGGATCGGGCACGTTCTGCATCAGGATGCCGACACGCGCGCCGGCGTTGTCCTTCAGCGTGTTCGCGTTCTGCGCCGCGTCCGGCGCCATGCCGCGATACACCTCGATCATGGTGATCTCGGCGCCGATGGCGGTGAGCAGCTTGGTCCGCAGCGCCGGATTGGAACCCGCCCCGGGCGCGGCGAGCATGATCCGCTCCTGGGTGAGCAGGCGGGAGGCGGTCTCGGCGGCGCCGAACTGCAGGAAGGACTGCTGCACCCGGAGGTCGCCGACGGTGGGCGCGCCCGCGAGCGCGTTCTGCGCCCGGGTCTGCACCTCGTCGACCTGATCACCGATGGTCTGCGGGGAGCTGGTGCGCAGGCTGTTGCGCATTGTCTTGGCGACGGCGATGGAGGCGCCGAGTTCCTTGGTGACACCCGGATCGGCGTTGGAGGACTTGAGGACTGTTTCGAGTTCGGCCTCGGCTTGATCGAACTTGGCCGTGGCGGCGTCGAGGTCGGGGTCGATGTCCTGATTGCCGCCGGTGATCGCGGCGACCGCGAGTTCGTTGCTGGTGACGAGGAATTTGATCGTGGGGCGGAGCACGTCCATCTGCTCGCTCGCCGCGCTCAGTTTCGAAATGGTCTGCAATTCGCTGTTGATGCGCAGTACCGCGAAGGTCGCGGCGAGGAGCACCGGGAGCACCAGCACGATCCCGACCTTGCGGGTAACGGGCCAGTTGGACAGGCTGAATTGCCAGGACCGGGGTGCTGCTTCCATCCCGCTTCCGTCGCCTCCGCTTCACGATTGACCCTCGGGTACGTATGCGGTTGTACGGCTTTGGGGTCGAACCCGCGCGGAACCAACTAAGGGTCTTCTTTTACGGCCTGCAACATACCGCGTGAGCTGTCCAACGGCAATTCGTAGGACTTTGAGGTTTAGTTCCCGAATGCGGCCTTCCCGCAATGGGTTTCGCGTGAATTTGGGTGACACTACAACCACTTGGCGTCGGCCCTCCGTGAAACGCGCAGGTCACCCGCCTCACTCGTCCGGCGTGTCGGAGGGGACCTTCTCAGTCACCTCTCAGTCGCTGTGGGCAGACTGGTTGCCATGCGCATTCTGGTAGTCGACGACGACCGCGCGGTCCGGGAATCGCTGCGTCGCTCGCTGACCTTCAACGGGTACACCGTCGACCTCGCGGTCGACGGTCTGGACGCCTTGGAGAAGACCGCCAGTCAGCGACCCGACGCCCTCGTCCTGGACGTCATGATGCCCCGGCTCGACGGGCTCGAGGTGTGCCGCCGGCTCCGCAGCACCGGCGACGATCTGCCGATTCTGGTACTCACGGCACGGGATTCGGTCTCCGAACGCGTCGCCGGACTGGATGCGGGCGCCGACGACTACCTACCCAAGCCCTTCGCTCTGGAGGAGCTGCTGGCCCGGCTGCGCGCGCTGCTGCGCCGCACCGCCGGCGATCCGGCCGACGCCTTCTCGGAGGCCATGGCCTTCGCCGACCTGTCGCTGGATCCGGTCACCCGCGAGGTCACCCGGGGTGAACGCCAGATCAGCCTGACCCGCACCGAGTTCTCGCTGCTGGAAATGCTGATGGCCAACCCCCGTCGGGTGCTCACCCGCAGCCGCATTCTGGAGGAGGTGTGGGGCTACGACTTCCCCACCTCCGGCAACGCGCTCGAGGTGTACATCGGCTATCTGCGCCGCAAGACCGAGGCCGACGGTGAACCGCGTCTCATCCATACCGTGCGCGGCGTCGGCTACGTGCTGCGCGAGACCCCGCCGTAGGAGCCGTGCTCGTGGGAAGAACCGTTCCCCGGCGGCCGGTGGTCGCCGGACTCGGGTCGCGTCCGGAGTCGGCCGAGCTGCGGCCGCCCATGCCGCTGACCCGGTCGGTCTCGCTGCGCTGGCGGGTCACGCTGCTGGCCGCCTCCGTGGTGGCCGTCGCGGTCGCCTTCACCTCCATCGCCGCCTACGCCATGGTGGCGCGCTCGCTGTACGCGGACGTGGATTCGCAACTGCGGGCGCGGGCTTCGGTGATGATCGACAACAACCTCGACAGCCTCGGTTTCCAGTCGCTGGTGTTCGCCGGGCTGTACTCCAGCGATGTCGGCGTCGCCCTGGTCTTCCCGGATCAGTCGCAATACGTGCCCCCGCAGACCACGCTTCCGCCCATCGGCAATCAGGAGCGCGCGGTGGCCCGCGGCGAGATCAGCTTCTCGCTGCGCACCGTCGAGGATCAGCGAGTGCTGGCGCGGCGCACGCACTCCGGGTCCACGCTGGTCGTCTCGCAGCGGCTGCAGCCCACCAAGGAGGTGCTGGACCGGCTGGCCTGGCTGCTGTTCGTGGTCGGCGGGTGCGGGGTCATCGTGGCCGCGGCGGCCGGAACCACCGTGGGCCGCACCGGCCTGCGGCCCATCGCCCGGCTCACCGCCGCCACCGAGCGCATCGCCCGCACCGACGACCTGACCCCGATCCCGGTCACCGGCGACGACGAACTCGCCCGGCTCACCGACAGTTTCAACACCATGCTGCGGGCCCTGGGCGAATCCCGGGAACGGCAGCGCCGGTTGGTCGCCGACGCCGGCCATGAGCTGAAGACGCCACTGACCTCTTTGCGCACCAATATGGAACTGCTCATCGCCTCCTCCCGGCCGGGCGCGCCCCGCATCCCCGACGAGGACATGGCCGAACTGCGCTCCGACGTGATGGCCCAGATCGAGGAGTTGTCCACACTGGTCGGCGATCTGGTCGACCTGGCCCGCGAGGACGCGCCCGAGACCGTCTACGAGCAGATCGACCTCGGCGACGTGGCCGAGCGGGCGCTGGAACGAGTCCGGCGGCGGCGCACCGGAATCGAATTCGACGCCGAGCTGCGCCCCTGGTTCATCTACGGCGACGAACCGGGACTGGAACGCGCACTGCTCAATGTGCTCGACAATGCGGCCAAATGGAGCCCCGAGGGCGCCAAGGTCTTCGTCGCCATGCGCGAGAGCGGACGCGGGCTGCTGGAGTTCGCCGTCGACGACGCCGGGCCCGGCATTCCGCCCGCCGAGCGGGAACTGGTGTTCGAACGCTTCTACCGGACCACCGCCTCGCGCTCCATGCCCGGCTCCGGGCTCGGGCTGGCCATCGTCAAGCAGGTGGTGACCAAACACGGTGGCACCATCAACATCGATACTTCCGACCGCGGCGGCGCTTTGATCCGTATCGTGCTGCCTGGAGAAGGCGCACCGCCGCTGCCCGACTCGGCGCCGGACTGAGCGCCGGAAAGCTCGGCGAAAAGCAAGCACGGTCTCAGTCCACTCTCAGTCGTTACCGCCAGGCTTGGCGACGAGACTCGAGGAGAAAACGAGAAATGACCGAGGATTCGACAGTATCCCCCTCAGGCGGGCAGGGCCCCGAGCCTGAAGGCGACGCCCCGGATACCACCGCCTCCGGCCTGCCCAAGCGCGACCCCGCAGGCTCCGCCACCCCCGAGGCCGGATCCCAGCCCTTCGACGGCTTCGCCGCCTCCGCGGCCCCGCAGCCGGGCGCACCCGTCCCCGGCGGAGTGACGCCACCGGCGCAGCCGGGCCATCCCGCCCCCGCCGGACCGGCCGCGGCCCCCGGATCGGCCACCCCCGCGACTCCCGCCGGATTCGGTGCGTCGCAGTCCTTTTCCACCGGTGCCGCCCAGGGGCCGGGCCCCGGAGTCCCGTCCGGACCCGGTTCCGGCATTGCTGGACAACCGCTTCCGGGCACCTCGGCGCCGGGCCATCCGGGTGCCGGCGGCCCCGCCTACGGCGTGGACCCGGCGACCCAGATCCTGCCCGGCGCGGGTTACGGTGCGCCGCAGGGCGCCCCGGCCTACGGCGCGGCTTTCGGTGGGGCACAGCCCTATTCGGCGCAGTACGGGGCAGGGAGACATCCGGCCGAGGCGATTCCGGCCGGCCTCTACGGACAGGCGTACGTGGCGTCGGGGGCCGGGTACGCCACCGGACAACATCCGACACAGGTGATTCCGGGTGCACCGGGCGGCCCGGGCATGCCGGGCGCGCCGGGGATGCCCTATGCGGATGCGCCCGCGCCCAAGCGGCCCGGGCGCACCGGTCTGGTCGCGGGTGCGGTGGTGCTGGCGCTGCTCAGCGGCGGCATCGGCGGCGCGGTCGGCGCGCTGGCCACCCACCACAACGACACCCGCTCCACGGTGACCAACGCGCTCGATCAGCCGGTCGGCAACGGCAAGACCGCGCCCGCGCCGGAAGGTTCGGTGCAGGCGGTGGCGCAGAAGGTGCTGCCCAGCGTGGTCATGATCCGGGTCGCCGGCGCGCGGGCCGAGGGCGAGGGCTCGGGCGTGATCCTGTCCTCGGACGGCCTGATCCTCACCAACAACCACGTGGTCAGCGGCGCGGGCCAGAACGCCAAGATGGATGTGGCCTTCAGTGACGGCACGACCGCCCCGGCCACCGTGGTGGGCGCGGATCCGGTGTCGGACATCGCGGTCATCCGGGTCACCGGCAAGACCGGTCTCCAGCCGATCGACCTGGGCCAGTCGGCGAACCTGCAGGTCGGCCAGGGCGTGGTGGCGATCGGTTCGCCGCTGGGCCTGGCGGGCACGGTGACCAGCGGCATCGTGTCCTCGCTCAACCGCCCGGTCTCCACCAGCGGTGAGCCGGGCTCGCAGGGCACCGTCATCGACGCCATCCAGACCGACGCGGCCATCAACCCGGGCAACTCCGGCGGCGCGCTGGTCGATATGAGCGGCAAGCTGATCGGCATCAATACCGCCATCGCGACCATGGGCACCGCCGAGTCGGCGGGCGCGCAGAGCGGCTCCATCGGCCTCGGCTTCGCCATTCCGGTGGACACCGCGCGCCGGGTGGCCGACGAGCTGATCAAGAACGGCAAGGCCACCTACGCCCAGATCGGGGTGACCGTGCGGGCGCAGGACGATGTCAACGGCGCGCGTGTCATGGACGTGTCGCCCGACGGCCCGGCCGCCAAGGCCGGCATTCCGAAGAACGCGATCATCACGAAAATCGATGATCAGATCGTGGATTCGGGTAATTCGCTGATCGCCGGGGTGCGCTCGCACCGGCCCGGCGACAAGGTCAAGGTGACCTACACCGACGACCAGGGCAAGAACCCCAAGACCGTCGAGGTGACCCTCGGCGAGGCAGCTGCGGAGGGCGGCCGATGATGATTCACGAGAGCGGTAGAGAACCGACCCCGGCGATTCGCGTCACCGGTGACGGGGGCTGGGAGCTGTTGTCGGACAAGGGCGCTACGGTGAGCACCATGGAAATCGATACCGCTGTCGCGGGCCGTGCTCTTGTCGTGGTCGTCGACGATCGAACCGCCCATGGCGGGGTGGACTCGCTGGGTCCGCTGGTCACCGAGCTACTCACCGAGGCCGGGTTCCTGGTGGACGCCTCGGTGTCGGTGCAGGCCGATGAGGTGGAGATCCGCAATGCGCTCAATACCGCGGTGATCGGTGGTGTCGACCTGGTCATCTCGGTCGGCGGCACCGGCATGTCGCCGCGTGACGTGACCCCGGAGGCCACCGAGGAGGTGCTGGACCGGGTGCTGCCCGGCATCAGCGAGGCGCTGCGTTCGTCCGGGCTGGCCTCGGGTTCGCTGGACGCGGGGCTGTCCCGCGGTCTGGCCGGGGTCTCGGGCAGCACGCTGGTGGTGAACCTGCCGGGTTCGCGCGCCGCGATCCGGGACGGCATGGCCACCCTGGGCCCGCTGGCCAGCCGGGTCATCGATGAACTGTCCGGTCTGTCGGAATGATCGACGCCGAACAGCCTTCCGAGTCATCCGAGACCTCAGAGCCATCCGAGACCTCGGAACCACCCCGTCCGGCCGAGCGCCGGGCGGGGTCTCGTCGTTTGACACCCGCCGAGCGCGCCCGGCTGGCGCGCATCTTCGGTGACGAGCTGCCGTCCACGACCACGGACGAGCGCACTCCCGAGCCCGAATCCGGCCGATCCTCCGATGATTGGCTGCGTTCCCAAGTTCCGCCCCATCACGGCTGAGCCTGCTTGCCCGATGAGGAAGCGCCGGACGACTACGGCCAGGGGTCGCACAATGTGCGCAACAAGTTCCAGGGCAACTCCGGCTCGGTGACGTGGTCCGACGAGACCATCAACCTGAGCGGCTGCTGCGGCTATGCCCAGGCGCGCTCGTTCGTCGCGGTCCAGATCGAGACCGACAATGTCATCACCGCCTACACGCTGTGAGGTCAGCCCTTCAGTCTCGGCTGACTCAGTTTCCGCCCAGCGGAATCCGAAGGGGCCCGGTGCGATTAGCGCCGGGCCCCTTTTGCTATCCGCGACTTTCTCGACATACCTGCGGGTTTGTGTTGGCAAGTGGTCGACTCTGTTCGCTCACGTCTCAGAGACCACTCCTGTGATGTAAAGTGCCCTGCGTCGCTACGCCATAAGAATTTGTGGCCAGTAACACGGCGGCAACAATGTGGCGACAAACTCAACCGGGGATTCGGAAGGGTCCCATTTCAACCTCGGTGGTCGAGGTTGAACTGCTTGAAACCTGATGAGGGGAAGTATGAGCGAGAACCGCACCCACGGTGTGCGCACCGCGGCCCGCTTTGCGGGCGTCGGCGCGGCTGCAGCCGTGGCCATCGGCCTTTTTTCCACTGGTGCCGCTAATGCCGACACCTTCGTGTCGTTGCCGGACGGCCAGAAGGTGAACCCGGCGGGCACCGTCACCATTACCCGGACGGGCGAGCACGCCATCGTGTCGCCGTCACTCGCAGCCAACGGTGCCGGCCGTGTGGTGTGGGTGAGCGGTGTTGCCTCCGCGGTGATCGATACGCCGGACGGCACCGTCGGCCCGAACAACGGCCCGGCCGGCGGCCCCGGCTCGAATAATTCGTCCACGCATGGCACTTCGCAGATCAACACCGGCTACATCGTCGGCTGCCAGATCAGCATCGGCGAGGACGCGATCTCGGCCGGCATCTCCGGCAACGTCAGCCTGAACAGTGCCGGCGTCGGCGGATCGATCGGCGTCAACCTCGGCCCCGGACAGGTGGCGTTCGTGCAGATCGACTCCAAGGACGTGCCGAAGTCGGGCACCTACTCCGTGGAGTACCGGGATGCCGAGATCCAGATCCAGGGTTGCGCGGGTTATGCCCAGGCGCGTGCGTACACGGTCGTCGAGGTCATCGGCGACAACTACTCCAAGACCACCCTGTACGGCCAGCCGTTCAGCATCGGCTGAGTGGTCTCCGCCCGCCAAATCCTTTCTCGCGTAAGCGAATTCAAACCCTGAGGGACAACCAGAAATGAACATCCGTAAGACCGCGGCGCGGGTGGCCGGTGTGGGCGCCGTCGCCACCGCAGCCCTTGGCCTGTTCTCCACCGGTGCGGCGAACGCCGACACCTTCGTGCCGCTGCCGGGCGGCGAAATCACCCAGACCCTCTCCGACGGCACCGTTGTCACGGTGAAACTGGTCGGCGAGTCCGCCAACATCAGCCCGTCGATGGGCGCCACCCCCGTGCACCGCAATGCCTGGGTCTCGGCCTCGGCGCAGGTCCACATCTCCGGTGACACCACTGCCACCGGCGGCAAGATCTTCCCGGGTTACGTGGTGGGCTGCCAGGTCACCATCGATGGCGGCAACGTCAACGGTGGCGCGACCGGCGGTGCCAGCTGGGACAACTCCGGCAATGTCACCCCGCAGGCTGGCGTCAACTCCGGCGCCAACCTGACCCTGGGTCCGGGCCAGGCCAAGTCGTTCTACATCCTCGACGAGGAAATGCCGGACGACTACGGCAAGGAAATCCACAAGGTCCGCAACAAGTTCAGTGGCAACGACGGTTCGGTGACCTGGTCCGATGAGACCATCGGCCTGAACGGCTGTGCCGGTTACGCCCAGGCGCGCTCCTTCGTGAGCGTCGAGGTCGAGACCGACAACGTCATCAGCTGGGTCACCCTGTGGGGCCAGCCCTTCAGCCTGGGGTAGAACCCGCTAGCTGGTAATGGCAACGGGCCCGGCGCTTTTCGCGCCGGGCCCGTTTGCTGTATCCGGATCCGATATTGCTATGTCCCCGTTCACATCTCGTGCTTGCCACCGGCGCTGCGCGCGGCCAGCAGGTCCCGGATCTCGGTCAGCAGTTCGGTGTCGGTGACCGGGTCCTCCGCCGTGCCCCACAGCTTCTTGGTCCTGCTGTACGGCAGTACCAGGACGAAGTAGAGCAGCGCCGCGATGATCACGAAGTTGATGGCCGCGGTGATGATCGGGCCGACGGCCACATAGGTCGCCGGTTTGTCGGCCACCAGCTGGAAGCCCAGGCCGAGCTGGCTGGTGCCGCCGAATGCGGCGAGCAGCGGGGTGATGATGCCGTCGCTGAACGCGGTGACGATGGCGACGAAGGCGGTACCCATGACCACGGCCACCGCCAGGTCGATGACGTTGCCGCGCATCAGGAAATCCTTGAAACCCTTGAGCATTGCGGAAGCTCCTCTACCTGAGGGATCGAACGCAGTAATGGGGGTATACGGGATGCTAGTTCACCCGCGCGCCGGTTCAGTGGAACACGACGGTGAGTGCCGTCCGCAGCGAGGCCGCGGCCACCGCGGCGGCCCGCCGGGAATCCAATGCCACCAGCACGATCCGGTCGGTGCGCCCGCGCGAGTTCTCCGTCCCCGACACCAGCACCACGGCCGCGTCGGCCGCGAGCAGCCGCGCGGGACGCCCGCTCCCGCCCGAGTCCTCGCCGGCCACCACGTCCACCCGGTCCCCGGCCCGCAGGATGTCGGCAACGGCATTGTCCGCCAAGCGAATCGGGACGATGCGCGCCTCGGCGGACTGTGCCGCCACCGCCGCCAGCCGCGGCCCCACCACCCGGACCTCGGTGACGATCTCACCCGCCGCCAGCGCGCCCGCCAGGGTGGCTCCGCGCAGCCGTGCGGCCTCCCGCACGACCCCGGCGGGCAGGGTCGCCGTCTCCCGTGCCGCGACCCGCACATCGCCGTCGCCCAGCACCTGTCCGGGTGGCAGATCCCGGGCGGCGACCAGGACCGGGGTGTGTCCGGCCGCGGGGTCGGCGCGCACGGCCAGAAACCCCGCCAGAACGAGCAGAGCGACCGCCCCGGCCCGCCGCAGTAGCACCGCGTCCGCCCAGATCAGGCGGTTACGGAACTTCTGCAGGATGGCTCGATACGGTCGCGTCATGCGGGTCAGCCTACGGTCGCCCCGATACCGACAGGCCCGGGCGGAACCCGGGCTGTGGATAACGAAAAGCCTGTGGAGAAACTCGGATCAGGCGGCGGAGGTGCTGGAGCCGCTGGTCGACGCGGCCGAGGTCGAGGAGCTCGAGGCCGTGGAGCTGGAGCTCTCCGAGGAGGTGGACGAGGACTTGGCCGGCTCGGAGGAGGTCGATCCGTTGCGGCTGTCGGTGCGGTAGAACCCGCTGCCCTTGAAGACGATGCCGACCGAGTTGAACAGCTTGCGGAGCTTGCCGTTGCACTGGTCGCAGGTGGTCAGCGCGTCATCGGAGAAGGACTGCACGATGTCGAACTTGTTGTCGCACTCCGTGCATGCATACGAGTAAGTAGGCATCGGGAAACCTCCACGCTCTTCGTCGAATTAGCACTCTACAGCTGGCAGTGCCAACGCTGCCAATCGGGTGTCAATTCCCGACCCGATCTTCGAGCCGTCGTAGGCCCCCGAGCGGGGTCAGTGCCCACCCCATTCGGTGGTCGTGCGGCTCTTCCGGCAAACGCTCCACGAGTTCGTCGTCACGCACCACTGCGATCAATCGTGCGTCGGCGCGGCAGGCGCTCAGACTGCGATCGTAATAACCGGCCCCGCGCCCCAATCGAACCCCGCGCCGATCCACCGCCAATGCCGGAACCAGAATCGCCGCTGCCTTCGCGATCCCATTCGCGACCGGCACGCCTTCCGGTTCCCGGAGTCCGAACCGCCCGCGCCGCAGCCCCGCCGGACCGGTGTACTCGGCCCATTCCAGCGGACCGGGTTCGCCGGTGACCGGCAGCAGCACCCGCGCCCCGGCGGCCCGCAGCGCGTCGAGCATGGCGAGCGAGCCGGGCTCACCGCCGACGGGCACATAGGCGCACACCCACTCCGCGTCGGCGAGCGCCCCCGCCGCCGCGGCCAGTGCCGCCGCCTCGCGCTCCCGGTCGGCGGCGGGCAGTGCGCTGCGCCGCGCGAGGATCTCCTCGCGCCAAGCGCGCTTGTCCCGCTCGTCGGTCACACTTCCACCCTAGGACGGGCGGGTCAGCGGTCCGAGCGCGGCCGGATGAGGGTGAAGGTGTCGACGGCCTTCAGGTCGCTGGTCGGCCCGGTGAGGGCGTAGTAGGTGCCGGTGATGGTGGTGTTGCCGCCCGGCTGACCCGGGTCCACGTCGAAAGCGCAGAAACCGTAAGGGTGTTCGGCGTCCTTGAAGGCGGACCAGGGCGCGTCCTCGAGGACGTACACCGGCGCCTTCTTGCCGGTGGCCGGATCCACCTCGCCGACCGCGGTGATGACCCGGCACTTGTCGCCGGGAAAGAACAGCTGATTCGACGGCGAGGAGGTGCCGCCGCCGCCGATCACCAGGTGCACGGTGCCCTTGCCGGTGTCGACGACGTCCTTGCGGGTGTCGGCGGGCCTGGGGGTCAGCGTCTCGGACCCGGTCACCCCGCGCACCGGATGCGAACGCTCGTAATGGTGTTCGTGCCCGCACAGCACCAGATCGACCTGATATTCGTCGAACAGCGGCAGCCAGTCCTGCCGGATGCCCAGGTCCGCGCCGTTGAACTTGTCGGCCGAGGAGATGGCGACCTGGTGCATGAACACCACCACCCAGTCGATGCCCCGGTCGGCGCGCGCCCGGGCCAGTTCGCCCTCCAGCCAGCGCTTCTGGGCGCCGCCCGAGTAGCCCCTGACGTAGGAGTTGCCGCCGTCCTGCAGGCAGATGTCGTCATTGGCGACCGCGATCACCCGCACGCCGCCGACGGTGAACGAGTACCAGAGGCCCTTGGCGTGGTCCTCGCTACCGGAGTCCGGGACGGTGAAGTAGGTCTGGAACGCCTGGTATCCGATGGGCCCGTTGCCGAACTCGTTCTCGTGGTTGCCGGGCGCGGGCATCCAGGGCCGGTAGCGGGCGGAGCGAGAGTTGTTGGCCCACCAGTCGTTCCAGGTGCGGATGCGGTCGGTGGCGATATTGGCGTAGCAGAGGTCGCCGTTGACCAGGTTGAACAGCGGGGCCAGCGATTCCACCGCCGAGGTGACGTCGCCGGCGTACTGGGAGCCGAGGTTGTCGTTGAGGGCCTTGCCGTCGACGATCTTGCCGACGGTGGGCGTGCCCTGGTCGCCGAAGCTGGTGAATCGGAACTTGGCCCGGCCCGCGGGCGCGGTGCGGATGGTGCCGAGTTCGGGCGGCGCGCCGTCGTGCCCGGCGGCGTACACGTAGTCGGTGTCGGGGGACAGGCCGCTGATCCGGGCGTGGTGGGCCTGAATCTCGATGCCGGACTTGGCATCCCGGTAGGTCCGGGTCTCGGCCTGCACGCTCTTGCCGAAGCCGGCGTCGGCGGTGCCGTAGCGCACGGTGGGCTTGGTGACCGATCCGGTGGTGTGCCAACCACCACCTCGCGGGTGGTGTCGGATCCGAATTGCAGGTGCAGGCCCGCGACCCGGGGCGCGGTCGGGGGTGGTGACCAGTTCGGCCGAGCGCGGCCATGCCTCGGAGTTCGATGCGCCGCCGCGCAGCGCGACCGCTCCGCCGGCGCCGACCGCGAGCCCGGCCAGCCCGGCCACCGCGGACGCGCCGAACAGCCGGCGGCGGCTCAGCCCGCGCGCGGCGTCGGGCGAGTTCGCGGCGGATGCGGCCGGGTTGTCCGAGGTGGAATCGGGGCTGTGGGAATCCTCACGATCGGTCATAGGTCTCAGCTAACAACCGTTGGGTACGTGAGAGGTCACAGCGCGGCGAACTTGAAATGAAATGAACAGGTCGGTCTGCCAGTTCCGCTCCGGTCCGGCGTTCGGTGGGCTCCCGGCGCTCCCGCCCCTTAGGCTCTCGGGGATATCGAGGCGGCCCCGAGCCGGTCTCGGGCGTGTGACGGATGGATAGGGTGAATTCATGACAGCTAATGGCGGCGGAGCCGAGTCGTCGAACGGCGGCGCAGCCGAGTCGTGCTTCCGTACCGCGGTGGTTCCCGCGGCGGGGCTCGGCACGAGGTTCCTGCCCGCGACCAAGACGGTGCCCAAGGAGCTGCTGCCGGTGGTCGACACCCCGGGCATCGAATTGGTCGCCGCCGAGGCCGCGGAGTCCGGCGCCAATCGGCTGGTGATCGTGACCTCGCCCGGAAAAGACGGTGTGGTCGCACATTTCGTCGAGGACCTGGTGCTGGAGAGCACCCTGGCCGAGCGCGGCAAGTTCCATCTGCTGGAGAAGGTGCGCAAGGCGCCCGCGCTGCTGGACGTGACCTCGGTGGTGCAGGAGGAGCCGCTGGGCCTGGGTCACGCGGTGGCACAGGCGGAATCGGTGCTCGACGCGGACGAGTCCGCCATCGCGGTGCTGCTGCCCGACGACCTGGTGCTGCCCGGCGGCGTGCTCGAGCTGATGGCCAAGGTGCGCAGCACCTACGGCGGCTCGGTGCTGTGTGCCATCGACGTGCCGAAGGAAGAGGTCAGTGCCTACGGCGTTTTCGACGTCGAGGAGCTGCCCGGCGGCCCGCAGGACGTGCTCAAGGTCAACGGCATGGTGGAGAAGCCCGCCATCGCCGACGCCCCGTCCACCTTCACCGCGGCCGGGCGATACCTGTTGGACCGCGCCATCTTCGACGCGCTGCGCCGCATCACCCCCGGCGCGGGCGGTGAGCTGCAACTGACCGACGCCATCGCGCTGCTGATCGCCGAGGGTCACCCGGTACACGTCGTGGTGCATCGTGGGTCGCGACACGATCTGGGGAACCCGGGCGGTTATCTTCGAGCAGCGGTCGATTTCGCTCTGGAACGCGAGGAATACGGTCCCGCCCTGCGGGAGTGGCTCGAGCAGCGGCTCGGGTCCGGCTGGAATCCCCAGCTGACCTCGTACGAATAGCCGCAACGGGCAGAAGTGAAGGACAGGCGCCGGGGTCGCGTGGGCGGCCCCGCGGGCGACACGTCGACGGCGGCGGGCGAGACAACGGAAGGGCGGCATGCGCTCGGTTGAGGATCAGCAGATCAAGGTGACCGCTGCGGCCGTGGCCCCGCGGCCGGTCCGGGTCGCGATCAGCGAGGCCCAGGGACTGCTGTGTGCCGAGGACGTGGTGACCGAGCGTCCACTGCCGGGCTTCGATCAGGCCGCCATCGACGGATACGCCGTG
The DNA here is from genome assembly GCF_040680715.1 of Nocardia sp. NPDC051981. Classification (NCBI taxonomy): domain Bacteria; kingdom Bacillati; phylum Actinomycetota; class Actinomycetes; order Mycobacteriales; family Nocardiaceae; genus Nocardia; species Nocardia sp. NPDC051981. Next base: position 233,802 of record NZ_JBFAXK010000008.1, read on the forward strand.
CGCAGTGTGGATGTGGCCGGCGCGGGCGCGAATATCCGTGACGAGGACGGTAATTCGGTGCACCTGAGCCTGCCGGTGGTGGGTGAGGTGGCCGCCGGCTCGCGGCAGCCGATCCGGCTGCAGCCGCGCCAGACCGTGCGCGTGGACACCGGCGCGCCGCTGCCCACCCTCGCCGATGCCGTGCTGCCGCTGGAGAACACCGACGGCGGCCGGGCCCGGGTGAAGGTCTACGAGTCGGTGCGCTCCGGTGACTACGTGCGCCGCATCGGCGACGATGTGCAGCCCGGCGATCTGGCCGTGCGCGCGGGCACCATCATCGGCCCGGCCCAGGTGGGTCTGCTGGCCGCGGTGGGCAAGGACAAGGTGCTGGTGCATCCGCGGCCGCGGCTGTCGGTGCTGTCGGTCGGCGGCGAGCTGGTCGACATCGACCGCACCCCCGGACCGGGCCAGGTCTACGACGTGAACTCCTACGCGCTGGCCGCCGCCGCGCGCGACGCGGGCGCGGACGTGAACCGGGTCGGCATCGTCAGCTCCGATCCCAAGCGGCTGCGAGATGTGGTGGAGGGCCAGCTGGTTCGCTCCGAGGTGGTCGTGATCGCGGGCGCGGTCGGCGGCTGGGCGTCGGAGCAGGTGCGCGAGGCCCTCGAGGGCCTGGGCGAGCTGGAGATCACCCGGGTGGGCATGCATCCGGGCTCGGTGCAGGGCTTCGGCCTGCTGGGCCGCGACGAGGTGCCGACCTTCCTGCTGCCGTCGAATCCGGTTGGCGCGCTGGTGGTTTTCGAGGTCATGGTGCGTCCGTTGATCCGGATCGCGCTGGGCCGCCGCCATCCCATGCGGCGCATGGTGCGGGCGCGCACCATCCTGCCGATCGCCTCGATTCCGGGCCGGCGCGGGTATCTGCGCGCGCAGCTCATGCGCGACGAGCAGACCGGCGACTACCTGGTGCAGCCGCTGGGCGGCCCGAACGGGGCGTCCTCGCATCTGCTGGCGACCATGGCGGAGGCCAACAGCCTCATCGTGATCGATCCCGAGGTCACCGAGGTGCGCACCGGTGACGAGGTGCAGGTCGCGTTCCTTGCGCAGCGAGGGTGAGGCGTGGAGATGAATGTCTTCCGGACCGCCCAGCATCCGGGCTGGCCGGCGCATCTGGGGCCGGTGCGCGTCGCGGCGGGCATCGTCACGCTGCGCCCTATCCGTTTGCGTGATGCCTCCGTCTGGAGCCGGATTCGCATCCGCGACCGGGATTATCTGGAGAAGTGGGAGCCGACCGGCCGCGGCCCGTGGGAGGCGCGCAACCACTCGAGCAACTGGCCCGCGCTATGGTCGGCGCTGAAGGCCGAGGCCCGGCGCGGCGCCATGATCCCGTTGGTCATCGAGGTCGACGGCGTGTTCAGCGGGCAGCTCACGGTGGGCAATATCGTGCGCGGCGCATTGCGTTCGGCGTGGATCGGCTACTGGGTGTCGAGCGAGCTGAGCGGGCAGGGGGTGGCCACCGCGGCGCTGGCGCTGGGGCTGGACCACTGCTTCGGTGAGGTGGGCCTGCATCGGGTGGAGGCCACGGTGCGGCCGGAAAACCTTGCCAGCCAGGCGGTTCTGCGCAATGTCGGCTTCCGCGAGGAGGGCCTGCTGGAGCGCTACCTGGATGTCGACGGGGCCTGGCGCGATCACCTGCTGGTCGGCATGACGGTCGAAGAGGTCTCAGGAACGGTGGTGGACAGGCTGATTCGCGCCGGACGCGCCACCAGAGCCTGATAACTCGCTGTGTATTTCGGCGGCCCGATTACCGCCTCTGCCTGCGGCTCACCAGAATTTCCCCGCCAAATCGGGTTTCCGGGGCCCGACCCGGAGAACGACCGAGGGGTTGGCTGTTACTAGTGTTACTTGTGTGGTCGGCGCGCCTGTGGGGAATTACCCCGGTGTGGAATTAACCTACGGACGCCGGTGGTGCGTCTGTGTACCCACCGGTAGGCGCTGCGGTGCACGTCGAAGGGACTATGAGCTGGGCGGGACGGAGGTGTGACGGCAATGCCGAATTCGATCTTGTGGATCGGTTTGGTGGTGCTCTGGGTCTTCGTCCTGTTTCCGATGCTGGCCAACCGTCATCCCCGTATCCGGCAGCACACCGACGCCGCGCTCTCCACGCGGATCCTGCATCGCGGTGGTGCCGCACAGCGCACCAGGAAAGGTCCGGCGACCGGACATGACACCGACCCGGACTACGTGCCGGTTCGCAGAAAGCTTCAGCACCCGAGCGAGGATCCGGAGGATCGGATGACCAGATCGGACGACGCGGCTGCATCGGACGAGAAGGAAGTCGACACCGAGGCTGCGCCCATCGCCGAAGCGCAGACGCCGCCCGCCGAAGTGCCCGGGCCCGAGGGGGATTCGGCCGACGGTGCCGAGGCGGCGGAGATCGCGGCCGAATCCGAGTCCGAGCCGGCCGAGTCCGAGACGCTCCCCGAAACCGCCACGGCCGAGGGCGAATCCGAGAACGATGGGGCGGTGGCAGACGACGCCGACCGCGAGGCCGAGCGCGCAGAACGGCAGGAGGCGCCCCAGCGCGCCCGCACCCCCGCGCTGCGCGAGCCCGATCCGGCACCGGCACCGGAGCCCGAATCCGAGGACGAGGACGCGGATTTCGTGCCGTCCCGCCGTGGCCGCGGCGGTTTCGATCCCGAGGCCGACGCCGCCGCCCGGGCGGCCCGGTACACCTTCCGTCAGCGCGCCGTGCTGGGCCTGGTGCTGTTCACCTTGATCCTGGCCGCCGCCGGTCTCGCCGTCTCGGCGGTGCTGTGGTGGCTGTGCGCCCTGTCCGGCACGGTCCTGGTGGCGTACCTGGGTTACCTACGCAGGCAGGTCCGCATCGAGGAGGACATCCGCCGCCGCCGCGCCGCCCGCCTGGCCCACAAGCGCGCCGAGGACGACGAGGAGGAGTCGCGCCGCCGGGAACGCCCGCGCCCGGATCGCGAGCAGACCCGTACCCAGCTGCGCCGGGCGGTCCTGGTCGAATCCGATGACGAGGACCCGCTGTTCGAGCACCTGGAGCTCTTCGACGCCGCGGCCGCCCGCGCCACCCGCCAGCGCGCCGCCGGCGCCCGCGAACGCCGCGCGGTAGGCGAGTAACCCACCGGACACAGTGCGAGGGCTCCCCGAGCGATCGGGGAGCCTTTTCGCTGTGCGGGCAAAGTCTTGCCGTGCGGGCAAAGTCCGCTTAATAGGTTTTTACTATTTCAGAAAGATTCTGTTCCTATCGAATTCGCGGTGGCGGGCGCGGACATCGAAAAGGCCCGGCACTCGGCCGGGCCCTTTCGATGATGCGGAGTAGCGCTGTGACGATGCGGAGTAACCCTATTCGGTGTCGGGCATTCGCCCGGCAAGCGGAATCTGGCGCTCGATGAGTTCGGCCAGCGTCCGCAGTTTGGCCGCGAATTCGCGGGCCGCGACCGGATGGTCGGTGGAGCCCTTGACCACCTTCTGGGTGAGTGCGGTGAGGCGCGACTCCACCGAGCTGAACAGATCGGGTGTCTGCGTCTGCTCCTCGATGAGGTCGCCGCGCAGCCACGCCCGCAGCCGCTGCACCACCGCGGCCTCGTCGTAGTCGTCGGGCAGCACCGCGACCGCTTCGCGCAGTTTGCCCGCGGTGACCTTCACGTCGGCGGCCAGCGTGGTGTAGACGGTGACCGCCGCGTCCTCGCCGTGGGCCGCGGCCACCGGCAGCAGCTCGCGGATCTGTCCCTCGTTGATGGCGGGCGCGAGCGGGTGCAGGCGGGAGGCCAGCGGCCAGGCCCGGATCAGCTTGTGCGCGTAGGACCGCTGCATGTCCCACCGCTTCTCGACGTACTCGTCGAAGGTGGCGTGATCGGCGCGGTAGAGCCGCCCGTCGCGCACGATCTGCAGGGCGCGCCCGGCGGTCCAGAAGGCCACCCGCAGCGCGTCGATGGAGGACTCGCAGAGCTCGAGCTGATCGGCTTCGGTCCGGCTGAGCGGTCCCTCGCCACCCGCACTGGGCAGCGGCAGATCGAGCACGCTCGGCGCGGGCTCGACCTCCGGCGGGGCGGCCGCTCGGACCGGCGCGGGTCCGGACGGTGCCGAAGCGGCCGGGGCGGCAACCGGTTCGGGTGCGGTCGCCACGGGCTCGGGCGGTGCCGGGGCGGGTGCGGCCGGCTCCGGGGCCGGTGTCGACTGCGCTGGTTCCGGTGCGGATGTCGCCGAGTCCGTCTCCGGCTGTGCGGGTTTGGCAGGCGCCATGAGCACCGTGGTCGCGGCCTGGGAAAGCTTCGGGGTCCGCGGCCATTTGGCGTCGCGCAGCGGCGAGACCGGGGGCGTGTGCTCGGCCTCGTCGGAGAGCGGGTTGCGGCCCAGGCCCCCGCCGATGGAACTCTTGCGGCGCTGGGGCGGCATCAGGCCGACACCTCCGCCGGCATGCGGGCGGACTGCGCGGCCTCCAGATAGGGCCGTATCAATTCGTCACCGACGGCACGGTATTCGCCGAGATCCTCGATCGGATTCTCGGCACCGTCGCCGACTTCACCGTCGGCGGCTTCGCGGTACCACTTCCACGCACTCACATAGGATTCGAATACGTCGTATTCGGCGTCCTCCAGATTGGCGCGCTGCGTGCGGTATTCGGTGGAGACATTGACGCCGTTCTTCATGGTGACCGGCACCTTGGTCATCAGCACCCGCACCCGGATGGCCTTTTCGTGTTCGGCGGCCGCCTCTTCCGCGGCGCGATAGGTACTGGGCACGCGTTTGACCTCCGACGGGCTGACGCTGGTGACGAGAACGAGCTCATCGCTCACCGGGACGGCGGCCTTGAAGATGTCGGCCGATTCACCGCCGGCGTCGACGATGATCACGTCGTAGTTCGCGGAATTGTCGGTGATGCAGTCGTTCACGTGCCGGGACGGGAAGGCGAGCAATTCGAAGGGAATGCCGACCTCGGCCCGCTGCAGCCGCCGATACCAGGAGTAACCGGTCTGACTGAGCGGGTCGGCGTCGATCACGAGCACCCGAAGTTCGTGCACCGTGGCGAAATACGAGGCGAGGAAGAAGGCGGAGGTCGTTTTGCCCACGCCGCCTTTGAGATTCCCCAGCGTGACAACCAGGGGCTCGGGAAGATTCGGTAGCGCACCGGATTTGGTCATCGATCATCCTCCTGATGATGGGGAGGGCTGTTTTTCCATCGATCAGTCTCACACGGTCGCGCGTGCGGGCCCGTGAAGGCTCGCGTGATGTCGTCGAATTCGATGAAAATTGGCTGTGTCCAATTGGACACAGCCGTCAATGGTTACTGTTTCGTTATCGATAACACGCATGTCACTTGTTGCACCCCGTGCAATTCGGGCGAAATATGCACTCTCGGATCTGCTGCAGGACCGAAGAGTTCGAGTGTGATGGACGGAAACCGAATAGCTTTCACGGCTTGATCGGAGGACGACCGCTCATGGAAACCAACGGTGATAGACAGAAGGTTCGAGTGCTACCGCGGCTGAGCCTGCGGACCCTGGCGACAGGAGTCCTCGGCGCGGCAGCCGTCGGAGCGGCCCTGCTGTTCACAGCGGGCCAGGCGCACGCAGCGCCGGTCTCGGTCCCCGGTATCGGGGAGATCGAGATTCCCACCGAGATCGCGACCCAGTTCGGCCTCGCTTCCGTGCCGAGCGTGGATATCACGCTGCCGACTGTGGATATCGCGCCGCCGAGTGCGGATATCGCGCCGCAGCCCGCGGTCGGCGAGACCTCCGCCGTCGGCTGGGCAGATGCCTCGTGCATGGTCGGGATTCCGGGACATATCACAATCGCCCCGGCCGACCCTGTACCGGATCAGATTCCGGTCCAGGCGCTTTCGCCCGTGCCGCTGTACCCCGTGATCCCCGCTCCGGAATCCCGCTCGGTGGTGGTGGCCGGTCTCGGCACCTTCGCGGTGCCCAGCAGCCTGCCGCCGCTGGTCGGAATCCCCGGCGTGACCGATCCCGCGGCGCCCCGCGCGCCGGTACCCGCGGCCATGCCGAAGAAGACCGTCGGCGAACGCGCCGTGGAGGCCGCCCGCACCAAGCTCGGCGCGACCTACGCCATGGGGGGTGATGGCCCGGACACCTTCGACTGCTCGGGTTTGGTGCAGTGGTCGTATCGCGAGGCCGGAGTCGAAGTGCCGCGTACCAGCTATTCGCAGCTGGCCGCCGGAACCCCGGTGTCGGTGGACGATCTGCAACCGGGTGATCTGGTCTCCTATTACGGCGGCGGCCATTCCGCGCTGTATCTCGGTGACGGAAAGGTCATCCACGCCAGCGATTACGGTTCCGGCGTGAAGGTCTCACCGCTGACCACCATGCCGATGGCCGGCGCCAGACGCTTCTGATCAGGGCCACCCGACCGCGGACGCGCGGCCGAGGAAGTCCGTATACCCGATCCCGCCGGTGCCCGCCCACAACTGCTGGGCCATGACCGGCAGCCGGGCCCGCAGCGGAGCGACGATCTGCTCCGGAGTCAGGGCGGCAGGATCATCGCACCAGAGGAAGAGCATGGAGCCACGCAACAGCGGGCGATCGGAATCGGGCAGCCGCTGCCCGTTGACGAAAAGCCCCGGGTCCCAGGCCCACAGCAGTTCCGGCGGAGCGTTGAGCGCCGCGGCCGGCCCGCCGGTCGTGAAGTACGTGGGCGTGAAGGCCGCATTGAGGACGGGATGCCCGTCCCGGGTGAAGTCGGCGGGTGTGCGACCGCCGGGCAGCCACGGCAGCCCACCGGCGCCGGCCGAACCAGTACTGCACCACCAGTCCGGGTTTCGGTGTCAGGACACCCGGATGGTCGAAGCCGTCGTTCCAGACCCGCGGCGTCTTGCCAAGCGATTCGACGAGATCCGCGGCCGAGTTGGCGAAGTCGATGATGATATCGCCGGGTGCGGCTCCCGGGCCGAAAGTCCGTGTGGCGTAGTCACCCAGCTGGGGATAGCGCGTGTAGTCGGAAATGTACTCGTCACAGCCCAGGTGCCAGTAGCGCCCGGAAAACAGAGGTACGAATTCGTGCAGAATGCTGCTGATCAACTGGCGGGCACCGGGATTGGTGAGATCGATCGTGCCGCCGACACCTCCGGCCGGTGTCCAATGCTGAATATTGGGGACTGTCGCTGGAAGTTGTTGTGCTGCAACGGAATCTGAGTGAGTCTCACGGACATATGGACGAAAGTCCAGGAGGTTGCCAGCGTGAGACCGGCGGCGAGGCGACGGAAATGGCGACTGGGGCGAATCGAAATCCCGGGCACGGCCACAATTGAATCCTTCGGGCCCCTGATGCGTCATACGATGCAGGGATTTACTGGCCGACATGGACGAGGTGCGAGATGGGGATCAGGGAATCCGCCGCGCTCGCCTGCGCGATGCTCGCCTGCGCGGCGCTGTCGTCTTTCGCCGCGGCGCCGGCTTCGGCCGCGCCGGTCTGTCCCGGCGCGGGACAGCCGACCGCGGTGGTGGCCTCGCTGCCGGGCGCCGCGCTCGAGGGGCTGACCATGGACCGCGCCGGGCGGGCGTTCGTCACCGATCTGGTCAGCGGGCACGTCTTCCGCATCGACGCGCCGGGTGCGCCCGCGGTGCCGATCGCCAAGGTGCCCAGTGGCGGCGCGGGCGCGCTGGCCTGGCTGCCGGACGGCCGGCTGCTGGTCGGCTACGGCGCGGATCCCCGGGTGTTCGTGGGTGACGCGTTGCGGCAGGCCGGAATCGTCACCGTCGACCCGGACACCGGGGCCGTGGCTCCCTTCGCCACGGGCCTCTCGGCGGCGGACGGCATGGACGTGGCGCACGACGGAACCGTCTATGCCACCAATGATTTCGGTTCCCTGGTGGGCCGGGTGGACTCGAACGGGGTGCAGCCGAACTGGGCGAGCTTCCCCAGCGCCAACGGCGCGGTGCTCGACCAGGACGACTCGTACCTCTACGTGTCGCGCACCTTCGTGAACCCGGGCGTGAGCCGGATCCCCACCAATGCCCCGTGGGCCCCGCAGTCGCTACTGGACCTGTCCGGCGGTGACTTGCTCGCCGCGCCCGACGGGCTGACGCTGGATTCGCTGGAACGCCCGGTGCTGCCGTTCAATTCGTCCGGCCAGGTGGTCCGTATCGACGCACCGGGGCGGTACTGCGTGCTCGGCTCCGGACCGCAGCTGACCAGTGAGGTGCAGTACGGCCGTGGTGGCCAGGGCTTCTCGGCCGGGCGGCTGTTCGGCATCACCTTCAGCGGGATGGTCTACGAGATCCCCGGCGGCTTCGACCCGGATGCCCGGACCGCGGTGTCCTGACCGACCGGTTCGGTCAGCAGCCCGACGATCATGGCGATGATGCTGTCCCGGGCGTCGGCGCGCTCGGCCGCGGTGGGCAGGTCCTGGCGTTCGTAGTCGGCGAGCAGGGCGAACATGACGGTGGTCATGGCCTGCAGCCGGTATCGGCGCTGCGCCGGGGTGCTGTCGGGCATCGCGCGGTAGAGCCGCGCCACCAGGACTCGTGTTGCGGCCCAGCGCTTCTCGTGCAGGTTCGGTCCGGTCACGGCGGGATGCGCGCGCGCCTGCTCGAGGAATCGCGCGTAGTGCGTCGACCCCTCGGCGTAGGGCACGTCGAACATGGGCCGCACCAGAATGGCGACCAGCGCGGCCACGCTGTCCGGCGCGCCCGCGGCCTCGTGCTCGGCCAGCAGTTCGGTGCGCCGGGCTTCCAGCGCCGGTTGATGCCGTTCGATGATGGCCGCGATGAGCCCGTCCCGGGAACCGAAGTGGTAATGCACCGCGGAGTTGTTGCGCTGTCCCGCCGCCACCGCGATATCGCGCAGGGCGGCGTCCGGTCCGCGTTCGGCGATGGTGCGCTCACCGGCGAGCAGGATCAGCTCGCGCGCGTCAGGACTGTTCACCGGGGTCACTATAGGGCGGGGCCGGGCTGTAGCGATTTCCCGGTTCGCGGCGAAACGGTACTATCGTGCCCCTTCGGCATGTACCGCCCCGTACCGGGCGGACGCGGGCAGCGATGACGGTGGTGATATTCGATGACCCGACGGGATTTCCGGTCGCGCCGGGCCACGGTGGACCTCGCGCTGGTGGTGCCGCTGAGCGGTCCCGCGGGCATTTTCGGGCCGTCCTGTGAGGCCTGTGCGACGCTCGCCGTGGCGGACATCAATGCCGTCGGCGGCATTCTGGGCCGGCCGGTCCGGCTGCACCCGGTGGACGCCGGTGCGCCGCTGCCGGTGCTGGCCGCGCAGATCGACCGGATGGTGAGCCTGGGCATGATCGACGGGGTGGTCGGCTGGCACCTGTCCAATGCCCGCAAGGTGATCACGCCGCACACCGCGGGCCGGGTGCCCTACATCTACACCACCTTCTACGAGGGCGGCGAGGATTCCGACGGCGTTTACATGGTGGGGGAAACGCCCGACCAGCAATTGTTCCCCGCGCTGCGCTGGTTCCGCTCCGAACTGGGAGTGCGGCGCTGGTGCGTCGTCGGCAACGACTACGTGTGGCCGCGTGAAACATCCAGGGCCACATGGGAATTCGTGCGAAGCACCGATGTCGACGTGGTCGGCGAGGTGTTCGTCCCGCTGGGCGGCCGCGATTTCACCGCCGCCCTGAACCTGATCCGGCGCTCGCCCGCGCAGGGGGTGCTGGTGTTCATGGTCGGCGCGGACTGCGCGGCCTTCAATCAGGCGTTCGCGGCGGCCGGGCTGGACGACGGGCGGCTGCGGCTGAGCATGATGATCGGGGAGGATGTGCTGTACGCGGGCGGCCCGGACAGCGCGCGTGGATTGTTCACGGCCTGTGGCTATTTCGAGAGTCTGGTGTCGCGCGAGGGCATGGCGTTCGGCGGCCGTTACACGGCCCGTTTCGGGCAGCTGGCCCCGGCGCTGAACAATATCGGCGAATCCTGCTACGAGGGCCTGCTGCTGTTCGCCTCGCTGGCGGAGGCGGCGCGCAGCCTGGATGTGCGGGTCATCGAGCGCGACGCGGCGCGGGTGAGTTACGGGGGTCCGCGCGGCGAGGTGCGGGTGCGCGGGGCGCACACGACCCAGCCGGTGTACCTGGCGGGGGCGGATGTCATGGACTTCAGCGTGATCGCCGATCTGACCGGGCGTTGAATCGGCTGTCCTCGTCCGCCGTCCGCCTGGCGGCTCGTTCGAATGAGGGCGAACGCTACATTGCGTTCACAACGATGGCAATGAGGAGAAGCCGTCATGCACAGGATAATGACTGTGTCACAAGGGAATTCATCTCCGGCCGCGACCATACCCCAGGCCGATTCCGCACGCGGTGTGTTGCAATAGGGTGAGCCGCGCCGCCTCGGCGGCATCTGACGAAGGAGCCGCTCCGATGCCCGGAGGAAGACTCAGCCAGGAGGATCGCCGTCTCATCGCCGCGGGGCTGGCCCATGGGCTCGGCTATGCCGAGATCGCCCGCCGCCTCGAGCGGCCGACATCCACCGTGAGCCGCGAGGTGACCCGCAATGGCGGGCCCGGCCGCTATCGCGCCGATCTGGCGCAGGCCGCCGCCGTGGTGCGCTCACGCCGTCGCGCATCCCGGCCCAGACCCGTCGAAAAGCCCGCTGCCGTCGATGAATACGGCCGCAACCCGGTGTTGCTGGCCGATTTCAGCGCCCAGTTCGCGGCGCTGTTCGCGCAGTCCGGCATGCCGCGCATGGCGTCGGCGGTGCTGGCCCGCCTGTACGCCGCGGACTCGGGCAGCCTCACCGCCGCCGAGCTGGTGGCCCGGCTGCGGGTGAGTCCCGCGACGGTGTCCGCGGCCGTGGGCTACCTGCAGGAGCAGGCGCTGATCCGGCGGGACCGGGATCCGGGCAGTCGTCGCGACCGCTATGTGATCGACGAATCCGCCTGGTACCGAGCCACTCTCGCGGGTGCGCGCACCAATGAGCGGCTGGCCGCCACGGCGCGCGACGGCGCCGACGCACTGGGTTCGGCCACGCCCGCCGGGGTGCGGCTGCTGGGCATGAGCGAGTATCTCGAGCGGGTGGGCCTGGATATGGTCCGCTCCGCCGAACGCTGGCGCGCACACCTGGCCCGGTGAGCGGCAATCGAGGCCTGCCGGTTGAGCCGCAATCGAATCCGGCCCGGTAGCCGGCCTAGAGCGCGGGCGCTCCGGGGGGTGAGCCGCGAAATGGATTCGCGACGGCAATTCCCGGGAATCTGTGGTGAATGCGATCCACATACCGGCGCACCATGGAGAGTTCGGCACTGATCGACTGCCGGGCTTCGAGGGTGGGTGCGGTCTGCAATCGCCGGGTCAGTTTGACTACATGCCTTTCCAATTCGTCCAGGAAGATGCGGGCCTGAGCTAACTCGGGATCCTCGCCGGCGTCGGGATTGTCGAATCCCCTGTACTGCATATCGCGGAAGTATTCCACGCAGCCGGGCTCCGCGTCGCGCAAATGGATTGCGTCTAGGCCGAATTCGCGGCGCGCAGGAATGCGTGCGCCGCATTGAACACCCCGGCGGGGTCTTCGAGCTGCGGCCAGTGCCCGATCCGGTCCAGGCTCACCACATCCGGGTCGGCGACCAGTTCGCGGTAGCGGGCCACCATGTGCGCACCGGAGTTCGGGTCGAGCGGGCCGTTGATCAGCCGCATCGGAATCTCCTTGCGCAGCAGCGGTTCGACCCAGCGGTCGCGGTAGGTGGTGCGCTCGGCCACGAAGCGACCGACCAGATGATTGACGAAGCGGCCGTTGCCGTAGAACAGCACCTCCTGCAGTGTCCGCATCTCGTCGTCGGTGGGCTTGGTGTCCGGGCCGAACACCTCGCGCACCGCGGGCGCGATGACCCCGCCGGTCATGAGCGGGCCCACCAGATGACCGAGGGGTGTGCCCAGCAGTTTCTGCACCAGGCGCGGGCGATACGCCTCCACGAACAGCCCGCCGTTGAGGAACACCACGGCCCGGATGTCGGCCGCCGCGGTGCCGTCGAGGCGGCGGGCCAGCAGCTCCTGCGCCACGCTCACGCCGAGATCGTGTGCCAGCAGCAGGGTTTCGCCGATGCCGAGCCGCCGCAGCAGGGCCTCGTGCATATCGGCGTGCTCGAGCACGCTGTAGTGGTGGCGAATGGGCTTGTCGGAGAAGCCCATCCCGAGCATGTCCGGCGCGATGACGTCGTAGTGGGCGGTCAGGTCCGGCCAGATGCGATGCCAGTCGTAGGAGTTGAAGGGATAGCCGTGGATCAATAGCAGCGTCGGTCCCTTCCCCTCCCGGATGTAGAAGATCCGATGCCCGTCGAAGTCGAAGTAGCTCCCCCGTGACATCCACTCGGTGAGTTCCGCTCGCATTTCCGTCTCCCGCCCATCGCCGGTATACCGATCGTTCTCATCCTGCCGCATCCTCCGCCGATCCACCACGTGTGCGCACGCCGACACGGCATCGAGTAGCCTCGCCAAGCGAGCTGCCCCGGCGCGATCACACAATGCCCCGTGTATCGGCCCGGGGTGTTCGGATCCCCGCACCGCCCCCGACAGGAATTCGAATGGCCATCAGTTACCTGGAATCGATCATCGTCGGCGCGCTCCAGGGGGTGAGTGAGCTCTTCCCGGTATCCAGCCTGGGCCACAGCATCCTGCTGCCCGCCTGGGTCGGCGGTAAATGGGCCGACGATCTGAGCATGTCCGCCAAGGACTCCCCGTATCTGGCGCTGCTGGTGGCCATGCACGTCGCCACCGCGCTCGCCCTGGTGATCTTCTTCTGGCGGGACTGGGTACGCATTGTTCAGGGGCTGTGGGATGTGGTGCTGACCCGCCAGATACGAACGCCTGAAGCGAGATTGGGCGTATTGCTGGTGATCGCCACGATTCCGGTCGGCCTGGCCGGCCTGCTGCTGGAGAAGGCGGTCCGCAACTATCTCGGCACGCCCGTTCCGACATCGATCTTCCTGGCGATCAACGGCTTCGTGCTGCTGTCGGCCGAGCTCATGCGCAAGCGTGAACACGAACCCGAGTTCCAGCTCGCCAGCCCCACCGGCCGCACCGGCGACCTCTCCATGGAGGACACCGTCGTGCTCCCCATGACCGACCCGGCCCGCGCCTCCGATGTCCGGCTGTCCCGCCTGGGCATGCGCGACGCCACCCTGATCGGCGCCGCGCAGATCGCCGCCCTCTTCCCCGGTATCAGCCGCTCCGGCAGCACCATCGTCGCGGGCCTGTTCAAGGACATGCGTCACGAGGATGCCGCCCGCTTCGCCTTCCTCCTGGCCACGCCGGTGATCCTGGCGGCGGGCGTGCTGAAGATGCCGGAGCTCTTCAAGCACGAGAACCACGCCATCCTCGGCCCGGCCTTCGCGGGCAGTGTGGTCGCGGGCGTCCTCTCCTATCTCTCGGTCAAGTTCCTCACGGCCTACTTCGAGACCAAGACCCTGACCCCGTTCGCCATCTACTGCCTGGTCGCGGGCCTGGGCAGCCTGGTCTGGTTCACCATCTGACCCGCCTCCCCGAACCTCCAGCGGCCAGCTGGGAGCCGTTGCCGGCCGTGCATCCGTGCCGGCGGTCGGGTGCCGAACCGATTGTGGACGTCCCCGGCGAGTTACCCCGACCGTTGCGAAATCATTACGCGCCCCGGCATACGAAGGATGCGGGGGCGCGCTCCTCCGGAAACGAGCATGCGCTGGGGCGTCACCCTTCCGGGTGCGGCCCAGCGCATGCTCGTTTTCGCCGGTGGGTCAGTGCGTGGGAGTGGTGGTCGGCGGTGTCGTGGTGGTCACCGGGGGAGTGGTGGTGGTGACCGGAACCGTCGTGGTGGTCACCGGCGGGGTGGTCGTGACCGGTGGCGTGGTCGTCGCCGGGGTGGCCGCGTCCGGGGTGACCGTGGTGGTCGGCGGCGTCGTCGTGGTGGCGGGCGTCGTCGTGGCCGGGGTGGTGGTTCCGGCGGCCGGTGTCGTGGAACCGGTTGCGGGAGTGGTGGTTCCGGACGTGGCGCTCTTCGGGGCCGCGGCCAGCACGTTGGGGGCGGTGGTGGCGGTCGGGGTCAGCGTCTTCGGGTTCAGCTGGCCGGCCTGGGCCTCCTTGGCGAGCTCGGTGAGCCACGCCGCGGCGTACTCCGCTGAGGTCAGGGGCTTGCCGTTGTCCGGGTTGGAATCCCGCCAGTAGTCGAAGTGGTGACCGGTGCCGTTGGGGCCGAGGGTCAGGTTGTACGGATCGTTCAGGAGCACCGGGATGGTGTTCTGGTTGGTGGTGATCAGACCGATGACCTCGTTGAAGACCTTCTGCGGCAGGTACGCCAGCGGCGACATGGTCTCGGCCTGAATCGAGTCCGCGGCCACCGGGGTCGGGTTGTCCTGATTCGGCTTGTAGCCCGGCTGCGAGACCTTGAGCAGGACGTCGAGGAAGGTCTCCTTGCTCGTCCACCAGCTCGGATTGTGCGCGATGTCGGCGAAGGCGTCACCGGCGATCTTTCCCAGCACCACCGCCACATCCATGCCCGTGGTGGGGGTGAGGCCGTCGCTCTGCATCTGGTCGGCATTGATCTGGCGGCCGACATTGATGGCCAGCTGGAGCAGCGAGATGTTCTTCGGCGCGGCGCAGGTGAGGTCGCCGTCGGAGCAGAAGGAGGCGATCCGGCCGTTCAGCGCGCCGAAGTCACCGGAGTGGTCCGGCAGTGCGCCCTGGCCGCCGGCGACGTCCTTGCCGGTTTGATAGCTCTGGTTGAAGTTGTCGGGATGACTGGGGTCCTTCGCGCCCGGGAACGGACCCTCACCCGCTGTCCGGCCCGAGTCGGCGAGAATGACGACACCGGCCACATTGCCCGGATCGACGATCCCGTACTTGCCGTCCGCCCCGGCGCTCTGGTGCCCGACATCCATGGCGACCCGGCGCGCGACATCGGCGCCCTCGCTGTAGCCCACGATGGCGTACTTGGTGTTGGGGCAGGCCGCGGAGATGTCGCGCATCACCTGCTCGGTATTGGCGACGCCGGTGTTCACGGCGTCCTCGTAGCTGTTCAGGTTCGCCGGATAGGAGACGTACACGGCCCAGTACGAGTTGGAGTCGACCGATCCGCCCGGCGCGTTCACCACCGGATCCACCCAGTGGCTCTGGTAGTCGTCCGACAGGGCCGCGGGCAGCTCGTTGCCATTGGCGTCGACCAGCATCTTCGTGGTGCCCTGCTGCGGCGAGTCGTTGCGCCCGGCCACCGAGATGGTCACCATGTCGTGACATTCCGTGACCGAGGCCTTCAGCGCCGGATCGGCCTGCTTCGAGTCCGGTGACGACGTGATCGCGAACGTGGCCGCGACCGCTACGGCCACGCCCAGCGTCGCCGGCGCCGCCACCGCCGACGCGATCTTATGTCGTTTCATGAAGCCACGAATATCCATGCCCGAATCCCCATCTCACCCCGACAAGTGAACTGTCAGGCCCTGCGCGCGTCCGGGCCGTCTACCACCGGAGACGTCGTCACAGGAGATTCGAACGTTACTTGATCGAATGAGTCGTTACCGCACCAGGACCTGGGCCGGGGCCCGGCGCAGGGGCTGGAGCAGCGAAAACGTGGTCACCCGCACCCAGTTCCGGCGGACCGGTCGGGTACGGGTGACGGGTGTGATCCCGGCGTTACCGGGTGGGACTAGGGCGCGTAGCGGAGGATGGCCGCCGCGTGTGCGCCGTCGGGAATGTCGTCGCCGCGGACGGCCAGCACGCGGCCATTGGAAAGGAGCACGCGCCTGGAGATTTCGTCGAGGACGCCCGGGGCCTCGCCGGTCGCGGCGGCGAGTGCGCCGTCCGGTGTCACGGCGCCGGGAACCGACGCGTCGATATCGACGAAGAGGGTGTGCACGATGCCGTAGGTGGCGGCGCGGGCGATGTCGGAGAGATCGATGACGCCGCGGCCGTCGCTGCGGCGCTTCTCGAATTCGCTTCGGACATTGGCCAATTCGGCGGCATAGTGCTGATCGAGCAGCTGCCGGGCGCGAGCCGCGAGGTCGCCGTCGGAGAGGTGCTCGGGATTGCCGGGAATGCCCTCGGCCAGCAGCAGCGGGTAGCTGTCGACCGAGCGGTACAGCGAATCCGTCGGTTCGGCGGCAGCCAGGATGAGCGGGATGTCGTGACCGGCCAGCACCGGCCGCAGCGCCTGGTCCACGGCGCGGCAGAACTGCCGCACCCGCACCTTGCGGCCCTCGCTGCCCTGCAGGCGGCCGTGCGGGCCGCGGCCCAGCGGCGGCAGATCCAGGTACTTGTTCAGATCGGTCGGGAGTCCGGCGACCGCCACCTCCGCGGCCGGGCCCTCGGCCGCGACCTCCACCAGCCGGACCGCGTTCTCGGACAGGGCCAGCACGAAGGCGGTTTGCGGGAAGGTCACCGCCCGCAGCAGCGGTTTGATGTGGAAGCGGTCGCCGAGGGTGGCGCTGGGTTCGAGCCGGTTGGGCAGGCGGTAGGTGCGCATGCCCGTGGGCGTGGCGTGCACGGCCAGGGTGCGGGACTGGAAGCGCCAGTAGTCCTCGTCATCGACGAGGTCGGCGAAGGCGTCGGTCAGCGCGATCCCGGCCTGCTTGTCGGTGACCCGGTCGAGCACCTCTTTCACCTGGTTCTCGAAGGCCACCCGATTCTTGTCCGGGGTCGGGGTGTCCGCCTCGGTCGGGGTGTAGACGGATACGCACCACGGTCCGGTGGTCGACGCCAGCGCCAGAATCTCGCCGCGCGTGGGGATATCTGTATGCAGCATGCTCACCCTCCACGGAGTCGATTTCTTCTGCCCAGTCCAAGGTAGCTGACACGTTGCTACACCTGGACTGGGCCCGCATCGCCGACGTCGACCGAGCCCCGACGGGCCGGGTCGGTCAGGCCCCGATGGGCTTGCCGAAGAAGGCGGCGAAGGTCTCGCCCAGGGTGTCGCCGAGGGTCTGCAGCTCGCCCGGGGTGCCGAGCATGGACGGCATATCGGTGGTGGAGCAACCCGGTTGCGCCGCAACGCCGTTCAGTCGATCGAAGAGCCACATCAGCGCGGCGGGGCCGCCGGTGACCTCGGCCAGGATGTGCTCGCTGGCCCAGTCCCGGGTGTAGGTCACCTGCGCGTCCGGCTGCTGGCAGTAGGTGTCGACCAGCTGGTTGGTCGAGGGCAGCGGCAGGATCTCGTCCCAGTGCGAGTGCCAGATGAACAGCGGCATATCCGGCAGGCTCTTGCCCAGGCGGGTGTCCTCGAGCATGGCCCGCACCGCCGGTTCCTGGAGCGGGTCGGGCGAATTGATCATGCCGGTGATGTTCAGGAACGGCAGCAACGCCGTCTGGTACTGCACGCAGAACGGGGCCTTCACCGTCCTCAGCAACTGCCCGAGCGGATTGAGCTTCTGATCGAGCAGGGCGTTGAAGTCCGGATACTCGCGCGACAGGCCCAGTACCGCTCCGAGCACCAGGCCCGCCGTCGCCTGGTTGTCGGCCATGAGCAGGGTCGCGCCCAGATCCGCGCCGGTGCCGCCGGAGGCCGCGCCGACGATATTCAGTTCCGGCGCATAGGTTTTGCGCAGTTCGGCGGCGTGCATGGTGGGCATGGATCCGCCCGAGTAGCCGTAGAGGGCCACCGGCGTGCCCGCACCGACCTCGAGTGGCGCGAAGGAGGTGGCGGCGCGAATGCCGTCGAGGGTGATGCGGCCGCCCAGCGGGCCCGCCGCATAGGCGGAATTCGGTCCCTCGTGATCGGGGATCACCACCGCGAAGCCCTTCTGCAGCGCGGCCTGCGCGAACAGGAACTCGGCGGGCGCGACGATCTGCCCGACGAACGGCGCGGCCGAAAGATGTTGCAGCGCATAGGAGGGACTGCAGTATCCCTGGGTCGAGTCCTCGGCGATCTGCACCGAGAGCAGTTTGCGCGGCGCCGGCGCGACCCCGCGCGGCTTGATGAGGGTGGCTACCGCCGGGATCGCCTCGTCGCGACCGTTGTTGGAGCGGTAGGAGACCTGCCAGGCATCCACATTGAGCGGGATCAGGCCGAAGTTGGCGAGGTTGACCTGCCGGGCGGCGATGATCTCACCGGGCGCGGCGGCCGCGACCGCGTCGGCGGGCGGCTGATAGAAGCCCGGATCGAGTTCCGGTGGCAGCGGCAGGATTTGCGCCGGCTGAATCGAGGGCGGGACGGGCGCGGCGGGATCGGCCGGCGCCGGTCTCACGGAAAGTCCCATCACCACCAGTGCACTGATGGATACCGTCCCGAGCCGCAGTAACCGCCCGGTCAGTCGCCTGGTCTTCATCGACCCACTTCCTCACCCTGATCCCCATTGTGAAACTGTTTAGTCTCAATATTGCCGAGCTCACTGTGCCACAGCTGTGACCCGGCTCGCAATATGCGCGCGTGGCGGAATTGGCATATATCCGGGCGTGACCGTGTCGGCCCTTGCTTGGAGTGCACTCCAGCTGTTTAGGGTCGGAGAACATGAGCAAAGTGTGGTTCATCACCGGTGTATCAAGGGGTTTCGGGCGGGAGTGGGCGCTCGCCGCACTGGAGCGGGGGGACCGGGTCGCGGGTACCGCACGCGATCTGAGCACCCTCGACGAGCTGGTCGCCAAGTATCCGGAGACCTTCCTGGCGCTGCGGCTCGATGTGACCGACCGCGCGGCCGACTTCGCCGCCGTGCGGCAGGCGGCCGACCATTTCGGACGCCTCGACATCGTCGTGAACAATGCCGGCTACGGCCAGTTCGGCATGGTCGAGGAGCTCACCGAACAGGAGCTCCGGGATCAGCTGGAGACCAATGTGTTCGGCGCGGTGTGGGTGACCCAGGCCGCGCTGCCCATCCTTCGTGCGCAGGGCAGCGGCCACATCCTGCAGGTCTCCAGCATCGGCGGTATCTCCGCCTTCCAGAATCTGGGCGCCTACCACGCCTCGAAGTGGGCGCTCGAGGGTCTGTCCCAGTCGCTGGCGCAGGAGGTCGCGCCCTTCGGCGTTCATGTGACCCTCATCGAGCCGGGCGGCTTCGACACCGACTGGGCCGGTCCATCCTCGCGGCACGCCACCCCGAATCCTGCCTATGACGGTTCCCGCGCGGCCCGCGCCGCTCAGCGTTCGTGGGTTCGCCGCGGTGACCCCGGCGCCACCAGTCAGGCCATTCTCGCCGTGGTCGACGCCGACGAGCCCCCGCTGCGCATCTTCCTCGGCGAGATTCCGCTGGCCATCGCCACCGCGGACTACGAATCGCGCCTGGAGACCTGGCGTAAGTGGCAGCCGATTTCGGTTGCCGCCCAGGGCAACTGAGTCGACGAACCCGACTCGGCCGCAATCCCTTCCGAGGCCACGCTGCGCCCGGTCTTCGTGACCGATGACGAGCGATTCCGCCGCGGCGTCGAAGCGCTGCTCCGCGCCGGCCGCCCGACGCCTTCGGCCTGGCCGCGGCGGTGCAGGCTTGCCAGCGTTTCGTCGAGCGGAGTCTCGTCACCGGATAACTACAGTGAGTCCGATGACAGGTAAAGAGATGACGAAAAAGATCGCGACTCTTGCCATGGCCCTCGCGGCGGCCGGCCTGCTCGGCGCTTGCAGTAGCAACAGCAGCGAGCCGATCCCGACCACCACCTCCGGTGCGGCGCCCACCTCGGCATCCGCGGCGGTCACGCCGGGCTCGCCCGCCGCCATGCTGGCCGCCACACCCTGGGAGACCACCTCCGCGACCGACGCCCACGGCGCAGCGGTCCCTCTCACCGACGACAATGTCAAGAACTACGTCGGCTTCGCCTACTTCAAGCCCGACGGCACCTTCACGATGTTCAACCTCGACGACACCCCGAAAATGCACGGTGACTGGTCCGTCTCCCCGGACGGCAGAACTCGCACCATCGTCGCGAAAAATGATGCGGGCCAAGAACAATTCACCCGCGTGGTCGACATCGTCACCTTGAACGACAAGGACTTCACCTACCGCGTCTATCCCACGGCCGACGACAAGACCGTCTACTTCGACATCATCCACACCCCGACATCCCACCCCGAACCCACCAGGTAATCCGCGCAGCCGCCCGCGTCGTCTCTTGATGCTGCGGCCGGATGGGGACCATGAGCACGCCGGTGCCGGTGGAGACCAGGATGAGGGCGCGGCACCAGCGGAACGCCCTCGCCCCAGTGCACCCGGACTCGAATCTGCTGTCCCAGTACGGGAATGAGCCGTTGCTCGACGTCGTCGGCGGGCATCGGCGTGCTCACGGGTAGAGCACCACGACGTCGGCGACGCAGGCGGGGCGGTTGCTGCCGTCGATCTCATAGGTGAGGCCGAACACCGCCTCCACGCCGGAGGTCTTCCGCTGCGCGGCATTCAGCGTCACCACCGCCCGAATCTTGGACCCCACCGGGACCGGCGCGGGGAAGCGGACCTTGTTCAGGCCGTAGTTCAGCGCCGCGGTGAGGTCGCGGATCTCGAGGACGTCGGCGATCATCACCGGCGCCAGCGAGAGCGTGAGATAGCCGTGCGCGATGGTGCCGTGGAAGGGCCCGTCGGCGGCCCGCCGCGGATCGGTGTGGATCCATTGGTGATCGCCGGTGGCGTCGGCGAACAGCTGCACCTGCGGCTGGGTGACCTCGATCCATTCGGTGGTACCGAGCGGCTGTCCGGTCAGGCCGATCAGGTCGGCGGGTGAGTCGAGTCGTGTTGTCACGGTGTGCCTTTCAGTGAGTGTGCACATAGGTTCCAGGGGCCGGGTCCTGGGCCGGCAGATCGGGGGCGCCGAGCGTCGCCGGTGCGTCCCTCTCCGGTCCGCTGCGTTCGGCGAGCCATTGTGCGTAGTCGGGCCACCACGAATCGGACTGCTGCGCAGCGTTGTCCACCCATGCGGCCGGATCGGCGTCGTCGGGCGCGCCGACGCGGTAGGCGGCCTTCGGATTTCCGGGCGGATTCACCAGCGCGGCGATATGGCCGCTGGTGGACAACACGAATCGGCAATCCTTGCTGCCCAGCAGCCGGGCGCTGCGATAGCAGGCCTGCCACGGCGAGATGTGGTCGGCGAGCCCGGCCACCACATAGGTGTCCACGGTTACCCGCGACAGGTCCACGGGTGTGCCGAGCATGTGCACCCCGCCGGGGACGGTGAGCGAGTTGTGCACGCCCATCAGCACCATGTCGCGGTGCAGGGCGGCGGTCATGCGGGTGGTGTCGGCATTCCAGAACAGCACGTCGAAGGGCGCGGGCGCGCGGCCCTGCAGATAGTTGTTGACCCAGTACCGCCAGACCAGATCGGTAGGCCGCAGCCAGGCGAACACCTCCGCCAGCGCGCGGCCGTCCAGGTAGCCCCGGCGCTGGGAGACCGCGATGGCCGTCTTGGCGGTGTCCTCGTCGATGGCGGCCGCGGCGAATCCGGCGCGGGCCTGGTCGAGGACGGTCACCATCAGGGTCAGCCCCGCCAGCCGGTGATCCTGCCCGATCTCGGTGAGGTGGGCCGCTGTCATGGCCGCCAGAATGCCGCCGGAGCACGACGCCTGCAGGTGGGTGCGTTCGGAACCGGTGATCGTCTCGACGGCGCCGAGCGCGTCGATGATGGCCTGGCCGTAGGTGTCGAAACCCCAATCCCGTTGCGCGGCCGAGGGATTACGCCACGATATGGCGAACACCTGCTGGCCCTGCGACAGGAAGTACTCGATCATGCTGCGGTGCGGCGCGATATCCATGATGTAGTACTTGTTGATCACCGGCGGCACCACGAGCAAGGGGACCGTGTGCACCCGCGGGGTCTGCGGCGTGTACTGGATCAGCTCGAAGACCTCGGTGCGCAGCACCACCGAACCCGGCGTGACCGCGACGTTCTCGCCCACCGTGAAGGCATTCGGCTCCACCATGGCGGGAACCCGGGGCGCCCGGGCCATATCGCCGACGAAGCGCCGCAGCCCGCGCACCGCGCTCGCCCCGCCGGTGTCGACCAGCGCCTTCCAGCCCAGCGGATTGAGCAGCGGATTGTTGCTCGGCGACACCCCTTCGAGGACATTGTCGATCACGAAGCGTATCCACTGCTCGTCCTTCCAATCCAGATGCGCATCGGTGAGCAGTTCCTCGGCGGTGTCGCTGGCGGCCAGATACGCCTGCATGCTGCGCTTCAGGATCGGATTGCTCTGCCACGCCGGATCGGCGAAGCGCTTGTCGGCCTTGGCCGGAGCCCGTTCGGACCGGCCACGCGCGATATCCGTCAGCTCGTGCCGCAGCGCCAACACCCGCCCGCCCACCACACGGGGCCGCCGGGCCAGGTGCACGGCCAGCCGGCTCCAGGAATTGTTGGGCAGCATCCGACGGCCGATGCCGACGGCCGAGCCGGTCAGCAGTAGATCCAGCGGTGCGGCCAGTTCGTCGGCCGGTGCGGGTTCGGCGGCGTAGTCGGAATTGGTCACCATGAGTCACTCCTCGTGGAATTGGGGGAATTCATGGCGAGAAAGGTAGGCCGCCGGCGCGCCGCTGCCATTGTGTCGCGGAGACGAAGATGAGACCCGGTCCTGTCCTCCGCGTTCGGCGGCCGCTTGCGATCTCAGCCCTGCGGGCGCAGCACCGCCGGGCCGTACCAGTGGCAGGCCAGCAGGGCGAGTTCGACATCGAGCCGATCGCCGGTGATCGGCCGGCCGCGGCGCTCGATGGCTCGGCCGACGCGGTATTTCACGGAATTGAAATGCAGATCCAGTTCGCCGGCCGCGGCCTTGAAACTCGAACCGCTGCGCAGGAATACGCGCAGGGTTTCGCGCAGGCGTTCGTCATTGTCGGTGTCGCAGGCGAGATCTCCCAGTACCTCGCCCACCCACTCGCGGGTTTCGCCGAGATCGCCGCCCAGCAGCGCCGCTGCCGCGAGACCCGGTTCCGATGCGGCCAGCACCGGATTCGGCAGTCCGCGGGCGAGCGCTACGCCGTGGGCTTGCTCGGCCTGCCGATGAGACGCCCGGAAGCCGTCCAGGCCCGGCTGGGCCGGGCCGATGGCGATACCGGGCGGGCCGGACTCGGCGGCGACCCGGGCCCGAATGCGCGCGACCGGATCGCCGGGATCCGCGCGATAGGGCAGCCAGGCCCACGCGCTGGCCGGATCAGTGGCCACGAACAGGGGATTCGCCTCCACCGCCAGCTCCTGCCCGAGCTCCCGGACGAACTGTTGCAGGCGGCGGATCTCGTCGTCCTCGGAGTCCGAATACCAGAGCACCAGCGCCACGTGATGCCAGCGCAGCGGATACCGGAGGGCGGTGGACACGGCGTCCACGTCGACGGTCTTGCGACTGGTCAGTAATTCGCGGACGCGTAGCGCGCGCAGACTGTTCCGGCTCTCCAGCCATCGCTCGCGCTCGTCGTCGTAGATCAGCACGACCTGCTCGGTGATGCGGTCGATGTATTCGAACATGATCGCCGTGATGCGCTCGATGGCGGTGACCCGCTCGACCGCCGGAATGTCCATGGCGCGCAACTCGGCGAACACGATCTCGGTCATCCGGCGCTGCCCGAGCCGATAGGCACGCACCAGCGCATTGACCGGAATACCTTGCTGCGCGAGACGTCTGGCGTACTCGACGGCCGCGCCGGGAGGCTGGATGCAGTCCACCGGAATGTCGTGGCGCACGCCGTGCAGCAGGGTGTCCACATTCGCTTCGACGCTCGCGCCGAGCAACTCCACCGTGCGGGTATCGCCGCGCAGCACGACGATGTCGTCCTCCAGTGCGTCGCGAATGGCGGCGCTCACCTGCGTCACCCTGGCGTTCAACCGGGCGGCGATCGCTTCCAGATAGCGGCCCACCGCGACGTCGCCGTCGTGCCGCGCAACCGTCACCCCTCCACCGTAGATCCGGGACCGCGCGGTGGCGGCGGATTCGCCGAGCGGGTTGTCTCCGGGCGACGAATACGGTCCGGAACTTCGTTCACACACGACGGTGGCGCGGGGGCCGGCGACTTCTACCGTGGTCGCCATCACTTTTCCTCCCCCAAGGACATAACTCATGAACCTCCCGGCGCTACCCGATCGCAGGGCCGCTGCCCGTCCGACCGCCCCCGCTCTCGCCGACGACTGGGCCGATCTCGACAACACCCGGTTCCTCGCGGCGGTGCAGCGGGCCGCCGCGACCCTGCGCGGCCACGGTGTCGGCGCCGGCGACGTGGTCGCGGTGCGGCTGCCCAATACCGCGGACCTGGTGGTGACGCTGTTCGCCGCGTGGCGGCTGGGCGCGGCGGTCACACCGGTGAATCCGGCGCTGGTCGACGACGAGATCGCCTTCCAGGTGGCCGACGCCGGCGCGAAGGCGATGGTCACCGATGCGCCGTTCGATGGCCCCGGGTGCGAGGTCGTCCCGCTGGGCGAGCTGCTCGCGGGCCCCGGTATCGACATCGAGCCGATCGACGCGGACCCCGGCGCGCTGGCCCTGCTCATCTACACCAGCGGCACCACCGGGCGGCCCAAAGGGGTCATGCTCGACCACGCCAACCTGCTCGCCATGTGCGGCATGGTCATCGACGCGCTGGATCTCAACGAGAGCGACCACAGCCTGCTGGTCCTGCCGCTGTTCCACGTCAACGGGATCGTGGTGAGCGTGCTGTCCCCGCTACTGGCGGGCGGGCGCACCACCGTCGCGGGCCGGTTCGACGCGGGCAGCTTCCTCGACCGGATCGAAAAGGCGTGGCCCACATACTTTTCCGCCGTACCGACCATCTACGCCATGCTGGCCGACCGGCCCGCGGATGTACACCCGGATACCTCGTCGGTGCGATTCGCCATCTGCGGGGCCGCCCCGGCGAGCATCGGGGTGCTGGCGAAATTCGAGGCCCGCTACGGCATCCCGGTCGTGGAGGGCTACGGCCTGTCCGAGGGCACGTGTGCCAGCACGATCAATCCGATTGCCGGACTGCGTAAGCCGGGCACGGTCGGTCTGCCGCTGCCGGGCCAGCGCATTCGCATCCTCGATCCGGACGGTGACGACGCGCCGGCAGGGGAGGTCGGCGAGGTCCTGATCTCCGGCCCGAATGTCATGCGCGGCTACCTGAATCGGCCCGAGGTCACCGCCGTTACCGTCGTCGACGGCTGGCTGCACACCGGCGATATCGGGCGGCTGGACGAGGATGGCTATCTGGTCCTGGTGGACCGGGCCAAGGACATGATCATCCGCGGCGGCGAGAACATCTACCCCAAGGAGATCGAGACCGTCGTCTATCAGCTGCCCGAGATCGCCGAGGCGGCTGTCGTGGGCCGGCCCGACCCGGTCTACGGCGAACAGCCGATCCTGTTCGCCGCCCTCACCACCGGCGCCGCCCTGGACGCCGACGGCATTCGAGAGCACGCCCGCCGGGGATTGGCGAAATACAAACTGCCGGTCTCCATCTCGATTCTCGACCAGCTGCCCAAGAACGCGGTCGGCAAGATCGACAAACCCGCGCTGCGCCGCCTCGACGCGCAAACGCTCTGATTCCCGTCACTTTCAGCAAGGAGCATCGTCATGGGATTCATCGAACCCGATCTGCCCGCCGTGGAGCCCGAACACTTCCTGCGGCTGCCGCTCATGGAGCGCATGCGGATCCTGGCCGTCAACTGGGCCGAACACGGCTTCGGCTCACCGCGCATGGTGCACACGATCTACATCCTGAAACTGATCGTGCTGTACGCCCTCGGCGGCATTGTCGTCGCCACCACCACCTCGCATCTGCCCGCGTTCTGGCACGTGGGCGAGTGGTGGAACCAGCCGATCGTCTACCAGAAGGTCATCCTGTGGACCGTCCTGCTGGAGAGCATCGGCATCGCCGGCTCGTGGGGTCCGTTGGCGGGCAAGGTGAAACCCATGACCGGCGGCATCCGGTTCTGGGCGCGGCCGCGCACCATCCGGCTGCGGCCGTGGACCTGGGTGCCGTTCACCGCGGGCGACCGGCGCGGCTGGTTCGACATCACGCTGTACATCGCGCTGCTGGTGAGCGTGGCGGTCGCGCTGTGCTCGCCTGGCGTGCACAGTGATTCGCTGTCGGCGGCGGTACCGGGCAACACCTCCGGCCTGGTGAATCCGGCGCTGCTCATCGCGCCGATCGTGCTGCTCATCCTGAACGGGTTGCGGGACAAGACCATTTTCCTGGCCGCCCGTGGCGAACAGTATCTGCCCGCCCTGTTCTTCTTCGCGGTGCTGCCCTTCGTCGACATGATCATCGCGCTGAAACTGCTCATCGTCGTCGTGTGGGTGGGCGCGGGTGTCTCCAAGTTCGGCAAGCACTTCTCGCAGGTAGTGCCGCCCATGGTGAGCAACAGCCCATCGGTACCGTTCACCTGGTTCAAACGCGCGCACTACCGGGACTTCCCGCGCGATCTGCGCCCGTCCCGCATCGCCGATGTGATGGCGCACGTCGGCGGCACCACGGTCGAGATGATCACGCCGCTGGTGCTGCTGTTCTCCACCAACCGCTGGCTCACCCTGGCGGCCGTCGCGGTGATGGTGATCTTCCACCTGTTTATCGTGTCGACCTTCCCGCTGGCGGTGCCGCTGGAATGGAACGTGCTCTTCGCCTACGCGACGGTGTTCCTCTTCCTGGGCTTCCCGAACTGGCACGGCTACGGCGTCTTCGACCTCTCCTCGCCGTGGCTCGTACTCGGGTTGATCGCCGGACTGCTGGTCTTCCCGATCCTCGGCAATTTCCGGCCCGACAAGGTGTCGTTCCTGCCGTCCATGCGGCAGTACGCCGGCAACTGGGCCTCGGCGGTGTGGGCCTTCGCCCCCGGCGCGGAGGGCAAACTGGATAGGGTGACGCGTTCCGCCAAGAACCAAGTCGACCAGTTCGTCGAATTCGGCTACGAGCCGGCGTGGGCCGAGGTGACCATGCATCAGGTCGTCGCCTGGCGCACCATGCACAGCCAGGGCCGCGGCCTGTTCTCGGTGCTGCTGACGAACCTGCCCGACATCGATGCCCGCACCGTGCGCGAGGGCGAATTCCTCTGCAACTCGGTGATCGGCTTCAACTTCGGCGACGGGCACCTGCACAATGCGGACTTCATCGCCGCCGTACAGCGCGAAGCCCGCTTCGAACCGGGCGAGGCGGTTGTCGTCTGGGTGGAATCGCAGGCGTGGGGCAGCAAGGTGCAGCACTACCAGGTCATCGACGCCGCACTCGGGGTGATCGAGCGGGGCACCTGGAAGGTCGCCGACGCCGTGGCGGAGCAGCCGTGGCTGCCCAACGGCCCGATCCCGCTGGCGGTCACCTGGACCCGGCCGCAGCGAGAAGTGCTCGGCCCGGCGGAGATTCGCGACCAGCAGCAGCACGGTCACGGAGCGCTGGCATGACCACCGCGACCGTCGTCGGCGGCGGGCCCAATGGACTCGCCGCCGCCGTGGCCCTCGCCCGGGCGGGCGTGCGGGTCACCGTCCTGGAGGCCGACCCGGAGATCGGGGGCGGCACCCGCACCGTCGAGGCCATCGTTCCCGGACTGCTGCACGACCACTGCTCGGCGGTCCACCCGATGGCCGCGGGCTCGCCGTTCCTGCGTGACCTCGGACTCGATCGATACGGATTGTCCTGGCGCACATCGGAGATCGACTGCGTGCACCCGCTCGCCGACGGCCGGGCCGGCGTCCTGCACCGGTCGGTCGAGCGCACCGCCGCCGGCCTCGGCCGCGACGGGCAGCGCTGGACGTCGTTGTTCGGCGCGCCCTCCGCCCGCTACGACGCCCTGGCCGAG
Organism: Nocardia sp. NPDC051981; assembly: GCF_040680715.1. Lineage (NCBI taxonomy): Bacteria > Bacillati > Actinomycetota > Actinomycetes > Mycobacteriales > Nocardiaceae > Nocardia > Nocardia sp. NPDC051981. The sequence goes on from NZ_JBFAXK010000008.1 coordinate 261,373, forward strand.
GACATCCTGCAACCCCTGCTGCGGGTGCCCCGGCACCCGCTGACCCTGGCCCGCTTCGGCGCACCGACCCCGCTGCCCGCCTCGACGCTGGCCCGGATCTTCCGGACCGAGGAGGCGCGGGCGCTGTTCGGAGGTGTTGCGGCGCATGCCTTCCGGCCGTTGCACCTGCCGATGACCTCGGCCATCGGCCTGGGCATCCTCACCGCCGGACATCGCTACGGGTGGCCCGTGGCGGCCGGTGGCTCGCAGGCCATCGCCGACGCGCTGGCGGCTCTGCTCGCCGACCTCGGCGGCAAGATCGAGACCGGCGTCCGGATCGACACGGCCGCGCAACTGCCGCAGGCCGACCTCACCATGTTCGATCTGGCCCCGGAATCGGTGGCCGAGATCCTCGGCGACCGGCTGCCGTCGCGAATCTCCCACGCGTACCGGCGATTCCGGCGCGGACCGGGTGCGTTCAAGGTCGACTTCGCGGTCGCGGAGGGTGTGCCCTGGACCAACCCGGATGCCCGCCGCGCCGGGACTGTCCATCTGGGCGGTCCGTTCGCCGAGGTCGCCGCCGCGGAGCGCGACATCCATGCCGGTCGGCTGCCCGAGCGGCCGTACGTCCTGGTCAGCCAGCAATATCTGGCCGACCCGCAACGCTCGGTGGGTGATGTCCACCCGGTGTGGGCCTACGCCCATGTCCCGCACGGCTATACCGGCGATGCCACCGAGGCGATCATCGGGCGCATCGAGCAGTTCGCTCCCGGCTTCCGTGACCGCGTCATCGGCTACACCGTCAGCCCGACCGCCGAATTCGCCGCCCACAACCCGAATTTCACGGGCGGCGACATCATGACCGGCTCCAAGGACATCCGTCAGCTCGTCTTCGGCCCACGAATCACCTTGTCCCCGTATGCGATCGGGATTCCCGGCATGTACATCTGCTCCGCCGCGACCCCGCCCGGCCCGGGTGCCCACGGCATGTGCGGCGCCAATGCCGCGGAGGCCGCCCTGGCTCATCTCGGATCCGTGTGAGGGCGGCGACTGCGCCGACTACCGGGAGTTCCGCGTCGAACCGTCGATGCGGGCGATGACCGCGTCGAGCGCCAGCTCGACCGCCCGCACGCCGCTGCCGGCCTGACGGTGATGTCTGATTCTCGCCAGCCGCATGGGTGAGGTGTTCGTAGCGTCGAGAACATGGAAACGGAACTGATTGCCGTTGAACGGGTTACGGGCCTGCGAACGCCGGTGGTGTGGTTCATGGCCGTCGCGGCCGCGCTGGGGACTGCCAGTATCTATCCACTGCAGCCGGCCATCGCGGCGGTGGCCGGGTCGCTCGGGGCATCGCTCGCCGAGGTCGGGGGAGCGCTGGCGTGCGGGCCGGTGGGGTACATGGCGGGGCTCGCGCTACTGGTGCCGCTGGCGGATCGGTTGGCGCCGCGGACGGTGGTGGCGGTGCAGTTCTGGGCGCTGGGGGTGGCGCTGGCCGGGGCGGCGGCGGTCGGGTCGCCGTGGCTGCTCGGCCTCGCCATCGGCGTGATCGGGGCCGGCTCCTCGGTCGGGGCCCAATTGAGTTCGGTGGCGGGCCGACTCGCGGAACCGGCGCGGCGGGCGACCGTGCTGGGCGTGGTCACGGCGGGGATCTCGGCGGGAATTCTGTTGGGGCGCATCGTGGGCGGGTGGCTGGCCGATGCCATCGGGTGGCGCGGCATGCTGCTTCTGCTGGCGGCGGCCTGCGCAGTGGTGGCGGTCGCGGCGCGCGCGGTGCTGCCCGCCGAAACCGGGAAGGCAGGCACCAGCTACCTGGGGCTGCTGCGCGGACTGCCGGGACTGTACGCGCGGTTCCCGGTCTTGCGGCTGGCGGCCGTGCGAGGTGCGTTGTGGTTCTTCGCATTCTGCGCGGTGTGGGCCGGACTGGCGGTGGCCCTGTCGGAACCGCCGTTCTCGTATTCCGCCGAGCGCATCGGGCTTTACGCCTGCGCCGGACTGCTCGGCATCGTGGCGACACGGGTCGCCGGGGCCTGGACCGATCGGGTCGGGGCGCGCCGGGTGATCCTGGCCGGGCTCGGGCTCGCGGCCGCCGCGACCGTGATTCTCGCGACGAGCCTGTCGAATACCGTTGTCACGTTGGCGTGTCTGGGCCTGTTCGATGCCGGATTGTTCGCCGCGCAGGTCGCCAATCAGAGCACCGTGCTCGCCATCGATTCGGCCGCGACAGCTCGTTTCAACAGCGCGTACATGCTGGTGTACTTCGTCGGTGGCAGTGCGGGTACCGCATTCGGCGCGGCCGCGGTGAGCTGGTTCGGCTGGGCGGCAACGGCTCTCATCGCCGCAGTCGCGATCATGGTCGCGGCCGCGATCACCGTGTCGGTGCGCGCGGCCCGCGCCTGACGCTCCCTTCGGCGCGGGTCAGGTGGCAGGCGTCGTCGGTGCAGGAGCGTCGCAGACGCCCTCGTGAGATCGTCTGGATCAGGCCGATCGCCCAGCACATGGGACAGCCGCGCAGGATTCGTTGCGCACGATCCGAAACATCCAGGAGGCCAGCGCACCCGTGGCCCGCAGAGTTCCGATCTTGCGATACAGCACGATCATCGCCTCCTGCGCCGCATCCTCGGCGGGATTCACCAACCACCCACCCGATCCGCCCCGTCGCGGTGGTTCCGGGGTATGAGGTCGGTGGAAGGTAGCGACCAATTCCTCGGATCCGTCGCGACGGATCAACCGCGCAGATAGCGACGAATCGACCAGTGATTGCCCGACCAATCAACGCATGACCCAGCGGCACCGCACGGCTCGTGGGTGGGCGCGAGCGGGCAGGCCTGATCTGCCATGCCGGGCTACCGGCCTTCAGCGTCGGGGCATGTCAAAGATTCGTCAAACCGGGCGGGGACGTATTGCCCGGGGTTGCTCGATGGGGTGATATCCCAGGTGTGACTGCAATCGTCGGCCCTCGTCGCGCCCTGCGCGTCGCTGTCGACGTTGCCCGGTATCGAGTCGAGCACATGCCGTCCGCTCTGGAGCTCTTCGGCTTCCAGAGTGAGGACGAGCCGCCGAGTCCGGCCTAGCCGGTTCGTCATATCCGTTGCCGCGCAGCGTATCTGCGTCGCGGATTCGCCAGTGTCAGTGCGACGTTCCACACCTTCCCGCGAGTGTCATCGCGAACCTCTCGTGTGCTTTCGCGCCTCGGCGCGGGCCACCCCTCATTGATCGGAGAGCTATGTCCGCATTCCTGTCCAGTGCCCGCACCGTCCTCGTGACCGGGGCCGATACGCGCCTCGGTTTCGCGACGGCGCAGCGGGTGATCGCCGACGGCGATACCGTCATCGCGCACATTCTGGACAAGAACCACGCCGACGAGACGATGCAGCGCCTGCAGGCCACGGCCGAGCCTGGCCAGGTGCGCATGGTGCAGGCCGATTTCACCCGCCTGGCCGAGGTCGACGAGCTCGCCCGCACCCTGGCTGCGGAGTTCACTCGCCTGGACGCGCTGATCAATGTCGCGTCCATCGCGGCTCCCGATGCGCGCACGCACACCGAGGACGGGCACGAAATGACGTTCCAGGTCAACTATCTCGCGCCGCACCGCCTGACCATGGCGCTGATTCCCGCGGTCGAAGCGGCCCGGGGCCGGGTCGTCGCTGTCACGTCGAGGCTGCACGCCGCCGGCAACATCGACTACTCGGATCTGGACCGCAATCGCGGCATCTACACCCCATTCGCGATCTACGCGCAGTCCAAGCTGGCGCTGACGATGTTCAGCCGCTCCCTGGCCGAAACCGGGCCGGACGGACTGACCTCGGTCAGCGTGCATCCGGCCGACTTCGAGATCGATCTGCCGCGCCTGCGCAGCCACCGCACCGCGTCGCTCGACAGCGCCGCAGCCGTACTGGTCCAGCTGGCCACACCCAGCACGCCGGTCATGAACGGCGGCTACTACGAGGGCACGGCGCCTATGAAAGCTGCTGCGCTGGTGCGCAATTCGCGTGCCCGCACCCGGCTCGCCACGTGGAGTAGCCAACTCGCCCACACTGCCTGACCCAGCCGGGGATCCTCCGGGAGGAATACATGTCCAAACGAGCCAGTAAGAAGCGCGCCCGCGGCAAGAAGAAGGCGAACCACGGCCACAAGCCCGGCCAGGGCTGACCGACCTCCGGCGCAGCCGTCACCGGCATGTCTGGTCGCGCCGAGGACAGGAGCCGCCGCGCACCCGAAAGGGTCGCGGCGGCTTCGTCATCAGGTCGTATAGATCCTGCAAAGAAGCTGGTCGGCAGCGCTCAGGGTCCGTCAAGGGCGCTGTTGCCGCGGCTCGGCCGCGCCTATCTTCCATCTCCTGTCCGGAGTTTTCTTCCGGGCAGCAAGGAGAGGGTTCGAATGGCCGGTGATCACGATGACTCGGTGCTGCTGGACGAGCTGGCAACCCACGGCGTAGTGCTGAGCTTGCGCCACCGCAGGGCGGGAGGGCTTGCCGCGACGTCTCGAGCCTGACATCGCGTTGGCCGAGACCCGTTTCGGCCGTTGCAGTGGTGACCGCCGCGCTGGAATGAGGGCGTGTCGGACGTCGTGCCTGCGAGCCGGTAACGTCCGGCACGATTCGCGGGCATCCGCACGGCCGCCCGCTCGGAGGAGGTACCACTGTGACCGAGCAGCGACCTACGGGGGCAACGGGTGACACCCCCGCCCTACAGTCGACACCGGGCATATCCGCCGCGCACGACACGGCCCGGCTGGCGGTCATCGTCGGTGCGCTCGGTGTGGTGTTCGGCGATATCGGCACCAGCCCGATCTACACCCTGCAAACGGTGTTCGATCCCGGTGACCCGCATCCGGTTCCGGTGAGCCGCGACAACGTGTTCGGTGTCGCGTCGCTGGTGTTCTGGTCGGTCATGATCATCGTCACCGTCACCTACGTCCTGCTGGCGATGCGCGCCGACAACGAGGGCGAGGGCGGCATCATGGCGCTCATCACGCTGCTGCGGCGCTGGGTCGCGCCGGGCGGGCGGCGCACCGCGCTCGCGCTGTCGGCGCTCGGAATCTTCGGTGCGTCACTGTTCTTCGGCGACAGCATGATCACCCCGGCGATCTCGGTGTTGTCGGCCGTCGAGGGTCTGAAGGTGGTACAGCCCTCGCTCGCGGAGCTGGTCGTGCCGATCACGGCGGTGATCATCATCGGCCTGTTCCTCGTACAGCGGCGTGGCACCGCGGCGGTGGGCCGCATGTTCGGGCCCGTGATGATCGTGTGGTTCGTGACCATCGGCGCACTGGGCGTCACCGGCATCGCCGCGCATCCGGAAATCCTGAAGGCGCTCTCACCCACCTATGCGCTCGGATTCCTGTTCGGCCACTTCGGAATCGCGTTCTTCGCACTCGCCGCGGTCGTGCTCGCGGTCACCGGCGCCGAGGCGCTCTACGCCGACATGGGCCATTTCGGCCGGCGCGCCATCACCCGCGGCTGGCTGTTCCTCGTCTTCCCGGCCTGCGCGCTCAGCTACCTGGGGCAGGGGGCGCTGATCCTCGACGACCCCGCCAACGCCAGCGCCCCGTTCTTCCTGCTCGTCCCCGGCTGGGGACGACTGCCGATGGTCATCCTGGCCACCGCGGCCACTGTCATCGCCTCGCAGGCGGTGATCACCGGCGCGTATTCCGTTGCCGCCCAGGCCGCCCAGCTCGGCTACCTACCACGGCTGCGGATCGCGCACACCTCCGAATCGACCATCGGGCAGATCTACGTGCCGTGGATCAACTGGCTGCTGATGGTGTCGGTCCTGACGCTGGTGTTCGCCTTCCGCAGCTCGGCCGCATTGGCCTTCGCCTTCGGTATGGCGGTGACCGGCACCATCACCATCACCACCCTGCTGTTCTTCTATGTCGCACGGGCACGTTGGCATACACCGATGTGGCTCATCGCCCTCGGTGCGATCCCGCTGTTGATCGTCGACCTGCTGTTCGTCGCGGCGAACCTCACCAAGCTCGTGCACGGAGCCTGGCTGCCGCTGCTGATCGGCATCACCGCGTTCACCATCATGACCACCTGGCAGCGCGGCCGCGAAATCGTCACCGCCGACCGTGAACAGCGCGAAGGGGCGCTGCGAGTGTTCATCGACCAGTTGCAGGACGGCGTGCCGGCAACTGTCACCGTCCCCGGCACCGCGGTATTCCTCAACCGCGGCAAGGAAACCGCCCCATTGGCCATGCGCGCCAATGTCGAGCACAACCATGTACGGCACCAGCAGGTCGTATTCCTGTCGATCAAAACCGAACCGGTCCCGCGGGTTCCGGTCGATCAACGCATCGCCATCGACCACCTGGACTACCGCGAAGACGGCATCATCCACGTGACCGCCCGCTACGGCTACATGGAAACCCCCGACGTCCCATCCGCACTCGCATTGCTCGACCCCGCCGAAACCGAAGGCCCGCTGGACTTGGCCCAGGCTTCGTATTTCCTGTCCACCATCGAACTCCGCCCCGGCCCGGAACCCACCATGGCCCGTTGGCGCAAACGCCTGTTCATCGCCACCAGCCACATCACCGCCGACGCCGCCGAATACTTCGGCCTTCCCCGGGACCGCACGGTCATCATGGGCTCGCAGATCGAGGTGTAGGCCGGGTCCGACGTCCGCTGGGGCCTGCCTGGACCCCAGGATGTCCGGAGTTTCGTCGAGATGTGCGGAACGAAATCCGCGCCGACCGGCACCAGTGCGGCGATCGCATAGACGAAGCTCGCCACGAAGGTCCCCAGCGTGAACTGGGTGCCGCGATCGCGCATGAAGTTCCGCAGCATGCGCGGACCGAACTGGGTCGAGGCCAGCGTCAGTGCCACGATCGTGATCGAGAAGACCATGCCGACGACGGTGATGATCGCGGCCGCGATCGCGGTCAGCACCTGCCGGGCGGCATCGGGCGTACCGCCGATGATCCACGACGGCACCGCCAGCGCGCCCCGATACACCGCTCGATCGAGGGCATAGGTGAGGACGAAAAGCCCCACCGCCGCCAGCACTTCGAGCGTTGGCACGAACCACAGGTTCGTCCGCAACAGCTCCCGCCGACGATCGAACTCGAGATAGGAGCCGGGGCCGGCGTATCTCACGCGGCGGGCCGCCCCGACCAATCCTCGTGCCGCCCTCGGCGTTCGATCACATCGATCAGGGTGTCGATGGCGGCGAGGGAGGACCACTCATCGCGAGCGGCGAGACCGGGGTGCTGGTCGGAGCGCGCGATGTACACCTCCTCCGCCGGCGACCACTGCACATGGAACGACGACAGGCAGACTTCCCTGCCGATGATGCCCATAACCTGCCTCCAGCTTCGACATGGCCTGAGCTCCCATTGCATATCCACCCGGAAGACTCCCCGGAGTTCTTGACGCTTCCATCCCCGACCCGCGCACAAAATTGTCGATTTCTTAGCGGCGGCAGAGCATTCGGTACGAATCCCGGTACCGTCGACCGCTTGCAGGCGTACCGTCATTGCTGGGTGTGCCGGGAAGCCTGGTCGGCAAGTACGCGTTTCGTCGTCCAACCAGGAGTTCTCGGTGAACGGGAAGATGCTCGATTTCGTTCTGATCGCTGTCGTGGCGGTGGTTTTCCTCGCATATGCGATCTTCGCCCCAGGTTTGGGTACTGCGGTGGTGGCGTGGCTGGGTCTGACCGGACTGGGTTACTACAACTCGTTCGTTCGCCATGACCCCGCACTCGTGGACCGCGTCGGCGGTGGGGCCCGTCCGGTCGACCATTCGACCACGCTGCGTTCCGCGTGGCGTTGATCAGTCAGGTCGCGCTGGTCATCCCGGTGAATTCGATGTCTCGAGCCGTTCGTGGCGCAGCAGAACGACTTGTTTGTCCAGCACCCGCGATTCGCTCAATCGCAGGGCCGCACCGACATTCACATCGGTGAAAGCGGGCTTGCCGCCGCCGAACAGGACCGGGTGCACGAAAATGTGGTACTCGTCGATCAATCCGTCGCGAGTCAACGATGACGCGAGTTCGGATCCACCACACAGGAGGAAGTTCCCCTGCTCACGCGCCGCCGCATCGGCCAGGGACCCGAAGTCGGAGAACACACGAGTATTCCATCGCGCACTGTCGAGCGTGCGTGACACGACGGCTTTCGGCTTGGCCAGCCAGACTGGCGCGAAGTCGGCGTCGCCGGGATGGAAGGCACATTGCTCGGCGCGGGGCCAGTACTCGGACATGAAGTCCCAGGTGACCCGCCCGTAGAGGAAGGTCCCCGCCGTGTCGGCGAGTTCGCGCCAATACGTGTCGACGTCGGAATCCATGGTGGGCCAGTAGAATTCACCATTCGGCCCTTCGATGTAGCCGTCCAGGGACTGGTGGACGACATGAACGATCTTCCCCATCGGGGTGCTCTCCCTTCAGGCTGCGATGGTCAGCTGCCGGTGTCGTCGCCCATGGCACGCTCGATGGCGTCGACCAGCCGCTTCCGTTCGCGGTTGACCCAGGCGTCCTCCTGGTAGTTCCGGGCGAACGTCTCGATGAATTCCACCGGGTCGTCGCCGACGACCTCCCGAATCGGCGTGCGATCCGCCGCACTCTGCTCGAAAAGATCGGCGAGGTCCTCGAACATGGCGACACTGCCGCCCGGCCCGTACACCATCAGGTACCGCTCGAACGCGTCGATCGCAGTGCGGTAGTTCGCCGGCAGTCGTCGTGCGCGCTCCTTGTACTGCCGCCACCGTCGCTTGTCGCCGAGGTCGCCGATCACCTTTGCGGTGAGTTTCGAGATATCCATGACTATTTGCCGCCTTCGTGAAGTTGTTCGAGCCGTTCGGAAAGGAAGTTCCAGCTCCTGCGGAACTCGTCGAGATAGTCCCGCCCCTGCGCATTGAGGGTGAACACCTTGCGCGGTGGCCCCTTCTCCGAGGCGACCTTCTCGACGTCGACCAGGCCCTTCTTCTCGATCCTGATCAGCAGGGCGTAGATGGTGCCCTCGGCGATATCGGAGAACCCCTGCTCCCGCAGCCACGCCGTGATCTCGTACCCGTACGCCGACCGCACGGACAGGATCGCCAGCACAATGCCTTCCAACGTGCCCTTGAGCAGCTCTGTCATCTGCTTGCCCACGGATCACCTCCTCGTACTACTCTGTGTCGATGAGTACTAGTAGATAGTAACACTGAGTAGTGAAACCGCAAGCAGTCCTCACCGAATGCCTGTAAGCCCATGGACTACTGCAAATTCCATTCCGGCCAGTCGGTCGCCGACCCGCCGCCGGCCGTTCAGTACTCGACGACCGGCCCTGGGCAAGGGGTATGAAACGCAAGAATCCCCAGGTCATCGACCTGGGGATTCTTGGTGGTGATGGCGGTGGCGTGGGCGATGAGATTTCCTCTGCATCGTTCTGCCGAGTTCATCGTGTCGGTGGGTGCGAGCGCCCACCGACGGTGGTGGCGTCCCGATGGACTTCACCTTCGACGACTCGCGGATGGAGGCGCTGGACATCTTGGTGGTTCCTGCGCTCGGAGCCGACAGCCGCGCCCGGGTGATCGATGCGCTCATGCGCCCCGATATCGCGAATTGGCATGCGCGACTGCGTGACTGGGCCGAGCAGGGTCGTCTGCTCGCGGCCGCGTGCACGGGCACATTACTGCTCGCGGAGTCAGCGATTCTGAAAGATTGAAAACGACGACCGCCCGCGGCCTCTGCCTCGGTCACGAGCGGTCGTTCGGGAGTGGAGCTGATGCGAACCTACTCGAATCGGCGCACCCTGGATGGTCAGGCGCACAGGGCGCGGGTGGAAGGAACGACGTCACCGATCCAGCGGTGGAGCTGGGTATCGTCGGCGGACTCCGGCCAGTACACGAAGGTGTCGAAGCCGGTTTCCGTGGCGAGATCGGCCAGAACGCGGGCCCAGCCCGCAGCGTCGGTGCGAATCGGTTCCTCGCCGCGGAGCGTGACCGGCCCCGGCGTGTCGGTGATCGTTCCGACGAGCTGTGCCATCCGGGTGATGTCGCCCGGTTTACGTCCCGCGTCGATGGCGGCGGCAGAGATGATGTCCTGTGTCGCTTGCCATTTCTCGTACGGGAGGTAGTGCGGGATGGGCGCCGCCCAGCCGTCGGCGATGCGCCCGGTGAGCGCGTTGGCCTTGGGGCCGACGCTGCCGAACCAGATCCCGACCGGATGCGCGGGCGCGGGTCCGGACTGCACGCCCTTCACGGCGTAGTGCGTGCCTTCGACTTTCGCCTTCGTTCCCGGTTGCCACATGGCCCGAATGATCGCGGTGGCCTCCTCGAGCGCCTGCAGCGCTTCGGGATTCGACCGCATCGGGCCGCCCATGGCGCCGATCGCCGGCCAGAAGGCGCCCGCGCCCAAGGCGAGTTCGAATCGGCCGCCGCTGAGGAGATCCAAGGTCGCAGCCTGCTTCCCGAGCATGGCGGGCCCGCGCAGCGGCAGGCTCGCCACATCCGGAAACACCCGCAGCCGTTCGGTTTCCGCCAACACGGTGGCGATTACCGCGAAGGTGTCGGCCAGCCCGCCGGAGTACGGGTGGTCCTGAATGCCGAGCAGATCCAGTCCTTCCCGGTCCGCCACCCTGGCCATCGCGCGCAGCTGAGGCAGCTCGGTCACCGTCGGCGCCAACTGAATACCGAATCGTAGGTCCACCCCGCGATCATGCCAGCCGTGTCAGTGCACGGTGACCCTCGTAGTGCGTGGACGTGTCGTTCGATCTGGTCGCGGATGAGCGGCGCTGAGTGCAAAGGAGGCCGCTCTCGTTGGAAGCGGCCTCCTCGATGTGGACCTGACGGACCAGCATGTGCACCGCCAACCCGCTGTGCCAGTCGCGACCCCGGACACGGATCGGATTCGAAACGCCGACAATCAGTTACACCAGCGTCCCAAGGGCAGCCGCACTGTGACGTGGAGTCCGCCGCCTGGGCGCGGGACGATGACGAGGGTTCCGTTGTGCGCGCGGGTGATGCTCTTGACGAGCGCGAGACCCAAGCCGACGCCGACGTGGTCGGTGGATATGCGTTCGGTGCCGCGCTGGAACGGTTCGGTGAGTGTCGAGATCGCCTGTGGCGCGAGTATGTCGCCGGTGTTCTCGACGGTGAGTACGACGCAGTCGGGGTGGACGGCGGTGTCGACCTGCACGGCGCCGTGCTCGGGGAGGTTGTGGACGATTGCGTTGTGCACGAGGTTCGTGGTCATCTGCAGCAGGAGCGCGGGCGAGCCGATGGTGGGGGTGATCTCCCCGGATGTCTGGATGGTGACGTCGTTCTTTTCTGCCAGTGGGAGCAGCGTTTCGGCGGCTTCCTCGGCCAGGAGGGACAAGTCGACGTGTTCTCGGGTGAAAGATCGCTGGTCGGCACGGCTGAGCAGGAGCAGTGCTTCGGTCAGGGCGATCGCTCGCGAATTGACGGTGCGCAGGCGCTCATCGAGCTCACCGGTGTCCCGGTTCGGATCGGCGCGGGCGACGTCGAGGAGGGTCTGTGTGATCGCCAGTGGGGTACGCAGTTCGTGGGAGGCGTTGGCGGCGAACCGCTGTTGCTCGGCGACGTGCCTTTCGAGCTGGGCGAGCATGGCGTCGAAACTGTCGGCGAGTTCGCGGAACTCGTCTCGCGGGCCCGGCAATTCGATCCGGTGGGAGAGCGACCCCCTCGCAGCCATGCGGGTGGCGGCGGTGATGCTGGTCAGCGGTGCGAGGATGCGGCCGGCGAGAAGCCATCCTCCCAGAAGACCGAACAGCAACAGAAAGACCAGCACCGCGCCCGCGGCCTGCGCGAAGTGCCGTGCGAGCCCCAAGCGGGTCAGCACACCCCCGGGGAAGGCGGTCACGTCCGGCACCTCGTCCAGCAGGTACAGCCACACGGCAGCCAGCAGCACGGCTCCGGCCAGCATGAGGAAGCCGGTGTAGCTGAGAGTGAGTTTGAGGCGAACGCTCACACCGGGTGCCCTATCCACCAGTGCCGCCCGCCGCGCCGACGTCCGGTCCCACATCGATGCGGTAACCGGCGCCTGCAACCGTGGCGATCAGCCATGGCTCACCGAGCCGTTTGCGCAGGGCCGACACGGTGATGCGCACGGCATTGGTGAAGGGGTCCGCGTTCTCATCCCACGCGCGCTGCAAGAGCTGTTCGGCGCTGACGACGCCGCCTCCGGCAGCGACAAGAACATCGAGCACAGCGAACTGTTTCCGGGTGAGCGCGACGTAGCGGCCGTCGCGGTAGACCTCACGGCGGAACGGGTCCAGACGCAGGCCGGCGATCTCTGTTACGGGTGGTCTGGTGTGCGCGCGCCTGCGGTCGAGCGCTCTGAGCCTGAGTACGAGCTCTCGCAGTTCGAACGGCTTGGTGAGGTAGTCGTCGGCGCCGAGCTCGAACCCGGAGGCCTTGTCGTCGAGTCGGTCGGCCGCGGTGAGCATCAGGATCGGCATGCCGCTGCCCGAAGCGACGATCCCTTCGGCGATCTCGTCACCCGAGGGCCCGGGAATGTCGCGGTCGAGGACGGCGATGTCGTACTCGTTGACGCGCAACAGTTCCATGGCGGTGTCGCCGTCACCGGCGAGGTCCGCCGCGATCGCCTCCAGGCGCAGCCCATCGCGGATGGCCTCTGCCAGATAGGGCTCGTCCTCGACAACCAACACACGCATGCGCCCAAGGCTACGATCCGGCGCATATCGCCGGCGTATCGAAAACCTCATACGGCCCGGCAACACCACCTTGTCCAGGCTGGCGTCATGAGCCAGACAACGGCAACACGAACGAGGTCCGACAGCGCTGACGACGTGGGGACGGAGCCGGATCGACCCGAGCCTGCGAGGTGGAAACCGCTCACCCGCATCGCATTCCGGTTCTGCCTGCTGTATTTCGGCGCGGTCTGCTTATTCATTCCGCCGATCGTCTTCGTGCTGACCGGATGGTTCGGCTTCTGGCTGGGTCACGGTGCGGCGTATTGGCCTGTCCGGACAGTGCAGCCCGCCCTGAATTGGGTGGGCCGGCGCCTGTTCGGTGTCCCCGCGCAGCTGTATCCGAGCGGTGTCGGTGACCAGACAATCTTCTGGGTGCTGTTGTTCTGCGTGCTGGTCGTGGCGGTGGCCGGGACAGCGGTATGGTCGCTGCTGGACCGGCGACGCGCGCACTATCGCACGCTCGCGGGCTGGTATCTCCTCGTCATCCGCCTGTCGCTGGCCGGCCAGATGCTGAGCTACGGCTGCGCCAAGGCGGTGGCGGTGCAGATGCCGCAGCCATCGCTGACTGCGCTATTGACCAAGTACGGCGACTTCACTCCGATGGCCGTGCTGTGGTCGCAGGTAGGTGTGTCGAGACCGTACGAAATGGCGCTCGGCGCTGCGGAAATCACGGCCGCGATTCTGCTGTTCATTCCGCGGACCGCGCTGCTCGGCGCGTTGCTGGCCATGATCGACACGCTGCAGATCCTCGTGCTGAACATGACCTTCGATGTGCCGGAGAAGATCTTGTCCGCACATCTGCTGCTGATGTCGTTGCTGCTGCTGGCGCCCGAGGCGCGGCGGTTGATACGAGTATTGCTGCTAAACCGCGGCACAGGTCCTTCCGCCGTGCCGTATCCGTTCCGCACCATGAGATGGCGCCGTGTCGCGGCGCTGACGCAGGTCGCGTTCGGCATTTGGATCGCGGCGGCGCAGGTGCATGGCGGCTTGCACGCCTGGCGCACAGTTGGGCCCGATCGGCCCAAGCCTCCGCTGTACGGCATCTGGTCGGTATCGCAATACATCCGCGACGGCCAACCGGTGCCGCCGTTGACCACCGACGAAACCCGCTGGAAAACGGTGGTCTTCGACTATCCGAACATGATCACCTACCAGCGAATGGACGACACCCTGGTAACCGTCCCCGCAGACGTAGACGCCGCCGACCATCGAATCCGTTTGATCGGCGACAGGCCACAACCCGGATCAACGACCCACCCCTTCCACCCTCGAAATACGCAGGCCACCCTCACCTTCCAGCAGCCCAACCCCGACAACGCAGTGCTGACTGGCGAACTGGACGGCCACCAAGTAACACTCACACTCGACCGCGTAGACCCGAACCGGTTCCCACAGCGAAACACACCGTTTCACTGGATACAGAACACTCCGAATCTCTAACCCGCCGACGCCGCCGACTCACTGCTCCCGACTCACCCGAATCGCCGAATTCGTCATCCGGTCTGCTCAATAACAAAGCCACAGGCCAGTGGCCTACGGCTTTCTTATTGAGTGGAGCTAAAGGGAATCGAACCCCTGACCTTCTCGATGCGAACGATGATCTTGTCTGTTTTGCCCGGTTTGGGTGGTGTTGGCTGTGCTGGCACCATAGCTCTGGCCAGGCATTCGGACGTTGGTGGCATCGGGTCGGATTGGCGGTCAGCGAAGCTACTGCGGACGTCCTGCGGACGAACTCTCTCGATCCTTCATTTCAATTGCCCTGTGGTGCATCCTTCTTCGGCGCCAGAAGAACCGGACGGGCCACGGTTGCGGGGCCGGCGTCGCCCCGCGCTGGCCGGTTCGGTCAGCGCGGTATGCGGCATTATCGGATGTCCCGAGCTGCGGCGCGTCCGTATTGTTCAGGCGCGTGCCCAGCGGCTATCGCAGGACGTGTCCCACGGGGTTTCACTCGTCGTCGGGA